>DDPN01000131.1:9009-21029 GCA_002342205.1 Chitinophagaceae bacterium UBA2467
CTTTCTATATTAGCCTTAAAGATCTATCACATGAGAGAGGAGGCGGAACGCAAAAACGCCGGTGAGTCTCATCAAATAAAATGTGCACAAAAATTAAGTGTGTTGTTAGAACAAGAAAAAGATCTCTCTTTGTCAATTGATCAATTATTGGAAGACCTTAGTGCTGGTAAAAAAATGATGAAGGTTTACCGGCAAATGAAAATGTATAATGATGCATCATTAAATCCGGTTTTGTACCAGCAAAAGCAATAGGATTGCGTCCAACCACTACTTTACTCGTTATGCGCTTTTCCTCAATGGGGGATGTAGCAATGACAGTGCCTGTTATTAAACAGTTGCTGGTGGCTTATCCATCTGTAGAGGTTGTTTTTGTTTCATCTGCCTCCTATGCTTCGTTGTTTACAGGTATTGATCGCGTTCATTTTATTGGGGCTGATTTAAAGGGTCGTCATGCTGGGGTAGTTGGACTTTGGAAATTAATGCAGGCGTGCAGAAGAAAGGCTCACCTTGATGCAGTAGCAGATTTGCATGGTGTCTTGCGAACGTGGGTTTTACTTTTCTTTTTTAAGTTATTCGGGTTGCCAACGGCTTCGATACAGAAAGGGCGATTTGAAAAATGGAGGTTGACAAGAAAGAGCAATAAAATTAAACATCAATTGCCCAGTACGTTTGAAAGATATCAATGGGTATTTGAAAAGCTTGGTTATCCTTTTGAGGTTAAACCGGGTCAACTGGTTAGGAGCGCTTCTTTGCAAACACAAAAAATACAAATAGGAATTGCGCCTTTTGCAAAGCACAAAGGAAAAATGCTTCCCTTGGAGACCATGAAGCAGACCATGAAATTGTTACAGCAAGAATTTAATTGTTCTATTGCTTTGTTTGGAGCACCCGGAGAAGAAGCTTCGATACTTAGCGGCTGGGCTAATGAGCTACCTAATGTGGTTTGTTATGCCGGGGTAGGTGATTTACAATCTGAATTGAAAACCTTGTCTCAGCTTGATCTCCTTATTTCGATGGATTCTGCCAACATGCACTTAGCTTCTATAGTGGCCGTTCCAGTTATTTCAATCTGGGGAGCCACTCATCCTTATGCTGGATTCCTTGGCTGGGGGCAATCTACCTCTAATGCAGTGTTATCGGATTTAACTTGCCAGCCTTGTTCTGTTTTTGGGAATAAAACATGCTATCGAGGAGATTGGGCTTGTTTGCAGGGGATACAACCCCATCAAATTGTAGAAAAGGTTCGCGCTTATCTTTGTATCGCATGAAAAAAATAGCAGTAATAGTTGCCGGTGGAGCAGGGGCACGAATGCAATCTGATCGCCCCAAGCAGTTTTTGCCTCTATTGGGTACTCCCATACTTATCCATACAATCCGCGCTTTTGAATCTGCTTTTGCTGATATCCGTTTAATTGTTGTTCTGCCATCTGCACATTTTGAAGAAGGAAAAAAAATTGTTGCAGCTCACCTGAAGTCAACAATTGATTTTGTAGAGGGAGGGGAAACTCGTTTTCATTCTGTAAAAAATGGACTTTCGCTTGTTAAAGAAGAAAGTGTTGTATTTGTTCATGATGCAGTCAGATGCTTATTGACTCCCTCGCTGATTGTTCGATGTTTTGAAGAAGCGAGTCTTCAGGGTAGTGCAGTGCCGGTGGTTCCATCTAAGGATAGTATTCGGTTTGTTACTCCAGCCGGAAACCAAATGCTGAACCGTGAACAAGTGATGCTTGTACAAACGCCACAAGTCTTTTTATCTTCTTGGATTTTGCCTGCCTTTGATACTGAATATGAAACATCTTTTACAGATGAGGCTGCTGTGGTTGAAAAAACAGGTAAGAAGATTAATCTGATTCAGGGAGAGGTTTCAAATATCAAGATTACTGAACCTGTAGACCTGTTAATAGCCGAACAGTGGTTTACCAAAGAAAACTCATCTAGAGTTTAACCAGTTGCTGATTGATTTTTTCTAAAATCTGATGCGCAACATCCATGGCAAGCATGCCATCTGTTTCAGAAACCAATGGTCTGGTATTGTGCAGTATGGAGTCACGGAATGATTCTAGCTCTGATTGTATTGCATTAACCTCCGGAATTGCCGGGCTTGAAATCGAAATACTTTTAGTGCCCGCGTGTGTTTCAATGTCAAAGGTGAAAGCGTTCTCCTCTTCTGTTTCTCCGCTTAACTTGATGACTTCTGTCTTTTTTTCTAAAAAGTCAATTCCGATATATGCGTCTTTTTGGAACAAACGTATTTTTCGCATTTTTTTCATCGAGATGCGACTGCTCGTAAGGTTTGCAACGCATCCATTATGAAATTCAATTCTCGCATTTGCAATATCTGGTGTGTCTGTTAAAACTGCTACACCACTGGCAGAGATCTGTTTTATGTCGCTTTTAACCAGACTGAGAATGATATCTATATCATGAATCATCAGGTCTAGAATCACACTTACCTCGGTGCCACGGGGATTGAATTGTGCCAGACGGTGTACTTCAATAAAAAGAGGATTCAACTGCTGCTCTTTTACAGCCAGATAGGCCGGATTAAATCTCTCAACGTGTCCAACTTGTAACTTGATGCCAGATTCGCGCGTGAGCTTAACAATTGCACGGGCTTCCTCTAAAGAGGCGGCTAATGGTTTCTCTACAAATACATGCTTGCCCTTTCGAATAGCTTTTTCGCACCACTCCAGGTGATGTGTGGTGGGGGCTGTAATATCTAAGGCATCGCAGGACTCTATCAGTGCTTCACCACTTTCAAATGCTCTCAGGTTAAACTTTTCGGCTACCTCTTTTGCGGTTTCAGGGTTGGGATCGTAAAATCCCACTAGCAACACATCTTTGATTTTACCCCAGTTTTCCAAATGTATTTTACCTAAATACCCGGCTCCAATTAATCCTATTCGTAGTGTGTTTTCCATTTTTGCGAAAATAATTAAAAACTAAGGGCTTTTATGTCGGTATTTATGGTGCAGTCTTGCTTGTGCGTTGAAAATTGAATCGTATGCCAGTAACCAGCCATCTTTTAGGTAGCTGTGCACCTAAAAAATCTGCATAGCTGACATTGAATAAATTTTCTATTTGTACAAAGCCATTTATGTTGTTTTTCCAAATGGCTCTTTCTGCTTTTAGATTAAAAAGAGTGATCGTATTACTAAGTGGTACTGTAAAGTTGTTACTGCTATTGCCGGGTCTCCTCTTGTACAACGCACTTATTGCAACGAATCCTTTTTTAAGCTGCAGCTGCGCTGCTGCGGTAGCAATAAAGTTAGCGCTGGCGTTTAAATACAGTGACGAAAGAGAGTCAGTGGCTTTATAGCGTAATGTAGTTGCACCGAAGCTCCAATTAATTGATTGAGTAGAAGAGAAGGAGTGAGAGCCCTGAAAATCAAACTCAATTCCTTGTGTATTCACATTAGCAATATTGCTAGCCAATGCATATAACCCTGTCGAAACTAAATTCACTTGGCGAGGCATTTTTGAAAAAGGAGTATTCACCCAGTCAATCATATTCTTTTGGTTTCTTTCAAAGGCGGTCACATGGAGTTGGATCGTATTAGTGGGGAAAAAGTCAAAGCCGGATTCAATCGTTGTACTTTTTTCAGCCTCTAATGCTGGATTACCAATTCGGCCACTCGTTACGCGCGTTTTATTGTAATTATTGTAGCGCTCTGTGAAATCTGCGTCTCTGATGCCTCTTCCTATGCTCGCTCTCCAACTAAATTTATTTCGGATATATGAAATATTTAATTGAGGAACCATAACCCATCCATAAGACTGATCCCAGTCTAGTCTGATTCCTTCTGTTACATAAAGATTTGATAATGGTTGATGTTGGAGAGTGCTGTAAAGACCCACATGTTGATGCGAATGGTTCCCTCTGTCATTAGACTGAATTTTTTTTCTAAATGATTGTGTGCCTAGGGTCCATTTTGTTTTTGCGTTATTGTATTTTTTGATATGTCTGAAATCTACGTTTAGTGATTGTGTTTCATTTTGATTGGGGCTAACGCCCGGTCTGAATGTATATATATCCTGTAGTTGTCTGGCACCTATGATTAGGTGAACTTCATTTTTGGCAGTCAACTTGTAAAGGGCCATTTGTTGCCAGGTGGAATTGACTTTTTCATTGGCGGTATCACTAAGAAAAGAGGTGTAAAAGTTCTGTGCATTAAAGTGACGTTTATCTACTGCTGCTCGAAATTGCAGTCGCCAATTTTTCTTAAGTTTCTTTGCAAGTTGGATACTGTACAAACTGTTCTCTACAAATCCCTTGGTTCCTCTTAGTGGTTGACCATTTGTGTGTAGACGTTCTCCTCCCAGCGAAAGAATGGTCTTTTTATTTTCCCACAAACCATATAACTGTTGTTGTAATAGCCCGTATTCACCCCATTTAAATTCACCTCCGAGCTGTTTTTTGGTTTCAACAGGAAATTCTTTGCGTGTGATTATCTGAATAACACCTCCCACTGCGTCGGGTCCGTAAATAGAGGCAGCCGCCCCTTTAATAATTTCGATACGTTGGATTTCGTGTTTTAATACAGGTATATAGCTGTTGAAATGTCCTGTTAGCGGTTCGTTCATTCGAATGCCGTCTATCAGCACCAGCACTTGTTGAAAGGTGCTTCCTCTAATGGAAAAGTCGGCTTGTGCACCTGCGGGTCCTCTTAGCGTTACATCAATCCCGGGAAAATAACGCAAGATCTCATCAAGGGAGTTTCCCGGAATTTTATCGATTTGCTCTTTCTCGAGCACTGTAATATTTCTGCCTGTTTCCTTAATTTTTTTGATCGTGGCCGATCCATTTAGATAAATCGTATCCAGGTCAATTAGCTGGGCTTTTAAAGGGGCTACTGCTATGAACAGTGCTAGGAGAAGCAGTGCGTAGGGTGTATTTCGCATGGGGTAAAAAGAAAAAGACCCCTGTTTATCAAGGGCCTTTTTGCGGACCGGACGGGACTCGAACCCGCGACCTCCGGCNNCGTGACAGGGCGGCATTCTAACCAACTGAACTACCGATCCGTTTCCCCATTTTTGGGAGTGCAAAGATAGTGGCGCTTTTATTCCATACCAAATCATTTTTCACTGGAAAAAGGCTTGTTTGGAACCCCTTTTTGCGATAAACCCATATCCGGCATATTCTGTATTTTCGGCCCTTATCTGAAAGGGAATGCCACAAAACAGTAACCGACAGTTTATCGATTTTGAGAAGCCTTTAAAAGAGTTGATCGAAGAGATCCTTGACCTGGAGCAAAAATCTGCAAAGGGAAAAGTTGACTACTCTGAAGTGATTGCAAAACTCAATGAGCAGGTGCTGGAAAAGAGAAAAGATCTAACTAAAAACCTGTCCAGCTGGCAACGTGTTCAATTGAGTCGTCACCCTGACCGTCCTTACACACTCAAGTATATTGAGAAAATGACTACTGACTTTGTCGAGCTTTTTGGCGATCGTAATGTCAAAGATGACAAAGCAATGGTAGGTGGGTTTGCATCCCTGGGGGGTGAAACAGTCATGTTCATTGGGCAGCAAAAGGGAATCAATACCAAGACTCGCCAATTGCGAAATTTTGGAATGGCAAATCCTGAAGGATACAGAAAGGCGCTTCGGTTAATGAAACTGGCTGAAAAGTTTAATAAGCCAATTATAACCTTGATTGATACACCTGGAGCCTATCCGGGATTGGAAGCAGAAGAAAGAGGCCAGGGAGAAGCTATCGCTCGTAATATTTATGAAATGATACGATTGAAAGTACCGGTCATTTGTGTGATTATTGGAGAGGGAGCTAGTGGTGGTGCATTAGGTATCGGAGTGGGTGATCGGGTGTACATGATGGAAAATACCTGGTATACTGTAATCAGTCCTGAAAGCTGTTCATCCATTCTTTGGAGAAGTTGGGATAAAAAAGAGGTTGCTGCCGAGCAGTTGAAGTTGACGGCCGAAAAAATGCAAGAGTTTGGACTAATTGACGGAATTATTCCTGAACCTGCGGGTGGTGCGCACTGGGATTATGACGAAGCCGCTACCAAATTGAAAGATTTTTTAATTCCCGTATTACAATCATTAAAACAAATACCTGCTGACAAGCGAGTCAATGATCGCATTGAAAAGTTTGGACGGATGGGCTTTTGGGAAGAAGTTTAAATGCATTATGAACTTACAACAAGTATTTAGAGGAACAGGCATAGCCATTGTAACTCCCTTTCATGCTGATGGCGCTATTGATTGGGATAGTTTCAAACGTTGTTTAGATTTTTGGATCAATGGTGGCGTAGAGTATCTGGTAGTAATGGGAACTACTGGAGAAAGTGCAACAATTCATGGAGAAGAAAAGCAAGAAGTATTTTCATTTGTTCAACAGTACACTGCTGGTCGAATTCCCTTGGTGGCAGGCATTGGTGGAAACGATACAAAAGAAGTAATTCACGCACTTACGCATTATGATCTAACTGGATATGCTGCAATTTTATCTGTCAGTCCGTATTATAACAAGCCAAATCAAGAAGGTATTTTTCAGCATTACAAGCAGATAGATCAACATACACCACTTCCTGTAATCATGTATAATGTTCCAGGTAGAACGGGTCAGTCTATTCAGGCAGCAACACAAATTCGAATCGCGAGAGAATGTCCCTCCATTTTTGCAACCAAGGAGGCTAGTGGAAACATGGAGCTTATTATGCAAATCCTTCGCGATAAACCAAAAGATTTTATGGTAATCAGCGGAGATGATCCCATTACACTTCCTTTGATTGCTGCAGGAGCCGTGGGGGTGATTTCTGTGGTTGCCAATGCATTTCCAAAAGAGTTTTCAGAAATGATTCGCCTTTGCTTGGCCGGTGATTTTGAAAAAGCAAGACCACTACATTATAAATATTTAGAAATCACAGCTGCCTTGTTTGCAGAAGGTAGTCCCGCAGGAATTAAGGCGGTGCTTTCTGAAATGGGACTTTGTCAAAATGCTTTTCGTATGCCGGTATGGCCTGTGAGTGAAAAACATCAAGCTACTATCCAACAACTCCTCAAAGAATTAAAATAATTTTTATCCAACTAAGTAGGTAACTCCTTGCAACGCATTTTCCGTTGCAGGAAATACTTGTTGTGCTTCTTTTTCAAATGCTGCTATTGATTCATACTGGCTACTAAAATGCCCTAGTAGTAATTTTCCAACATTGGCTTTTCTTGCTATTTGCGCCGCTTGTGTGGAGGTGGAGTGATAGCGTAAAGAAGCTTTTTCAACTTGGTCCTCGAGGTAAGTGGCTTCATGATATAACAGATCTACCTCTTTAATGACGTCGATGATTCTTTCATCATAGCGGGTATCTGCACAATAAGCGTAGCTCCTGGGTTTATTTCTTTTGTCATTGAATTTGCGTGGAAGATTTTTCTCTTGAAATAAAAACCCATAGCATTCAATACGGTGATCAGTTGGAAAACAGCTGACAATCATATCTTCTGTCTCCGCTAATTCACCTGCTTTTTGAATGGTGTGAAAATGTAATAAAAAGGGAAGTCGGGTAGAAGCAGCCTGTAATTGAAGCTCTATAATTTCTTGTAAGCCTGCAGGGCCATACACCTGCAGATCTTGTTGCCTATTGAGTAATCCAAAGCTATTGAGCAGTCCAATTAAACCAAAGTAGTGATCACCATGTAAATGAGAAATAAAGATGTGTGAAATGCGGCTATACCGAATTTTATATCGCATTAATTGCATCTGCGTTCCTTCTCCACAGTCAACTAAAAATTTATTTCCATTGAGAGAAATCAATTGACTAGTCGGGTACCTTTCATATGCTGGAACAGCCGAATTATTTCCTAATATGGTGACGGAAAACATAAAACTTTATTTGTCGATCAAGATTCTGAGTCGTTGAGTAACTCTCTTTCAATCTCCTCCATTTGCAAGATATCCCAAGCTTCGCTTTCTGTAGGGGTGATATTCATCAGCTCCAGTAGTTCCAGTTTGTTGAACTGGTCCTCTACCTCTTTTTGCATACAACAAATAACAAAGGAGTACCCCTTTTCATAAAACTGATTTTGAAGAACAACTAGTATTGAAGCAGCGGCATCTTCAACAGTTTGAACTTCTGAAAGGGACAAGACCAGGTGCGTAAAGCCTCCGTCTGGCGCCTTGTCATTTCCCAGGCCCGTTAGTAGCTTTTCTTGGAGCTCTTCTGCCATCCTTGCAGTCAAATTTGCCTCTAAAAGCGTAATTACCTGAAATCGTTCTTTGGTATCAATTTTGATTCTCATAGCTGTAGTTTCCGGATCGATTTATTAACAGGGGTTTATAACTGTTCCAAAGTCCCTCCCGAAATTATTCGTTAATATTGTAAGAACCGTAAGAAGTTGTAAAATGGATAATAATTTTTCTGCTCAGGTTAAGGAAATCATCTCCTTTAGTCGGGAAGAGGCATTGCGATTGGGCAATGATTTTATTGGCACTGAGCACTTACTCTTAGGCATGATTCGTGAAGGTGAAAACACTGCGGTCAAAATCCTCAAGAGCTTTAATGTGGACCTGTATGAATTGCGGAAGGAGATTGAAATGGCCGTAAAAGACAAAACAGGTAAAAATGTAGCAAATATCAATTCGTTGCCGTTGACAAAGCAGGCCGAGAAGGTTATTCGTGTGACTGTATTGGAAGCAAAAGCCCTCAAGAGCAATACTGTAGAAACGGAGCATTTGATGCTTTCAATTCTAAAGAACAAAGAAAATATTGCCACACAAATTCTCAATCAATTTGATGTAGACTATGACTTGTTCCGCCAAGAGTTGGGTATTGTGAAATCCAATGAACCTCGCGCTGAATTTCCGGAGGAGAACGAAGATGAGTTTGAAGAAGAAAAAAAATCAGGTTCGCTTAAGTCTTCTCCCAAGCAACCAGCTGGTGGAAAAAGTAAAACTCCAGTACTTGATAATTTTGGCAGGGATATCACTCGAATGGCCGAGATGGGAACGCTTGATCCTATTGTAGGAAGAGAAAAAGAAATTGAACGCGTTTCTCAAATATTATCTCGACGTAAAAAGAATAACCCTATTCTAATAGGTGAACCTGGAGTGGGTAAAACAGCGATTGTAGAGGGACTTGCACTTCGCATTGTACAACGTAAGGTTTCTCGTGTGTTGTTTGACAAGCGAGTAATTTCTTTGGACTTAGCAGCCTTAGTGGCAGGTACAAAATACCGTGGACAGTTCGAAGAGCGAATGAAGGCAATCATGAACGAGCTCGAGAAAAACAGAGATGTTATTCTCTTTATTGATGAATTGCATACCATTGTTGGAGCAGGAGGAGCTAGTGGTTCACTCGATGCCAGCAATATTTTTAAACCAGCTTTAGCCAGAGGCGAACTTCAGTGCATTGGAGCCTCTACGCTCGATGAATATCGTATGCACATCGAAAAAGATGGAGCGTTGGACAGACGTTTTCAAAAGGTGATTATTGATCCACCGAGTGTGGAGGATACTATTCAGATTCTGAATAATATCAAAAGCAAATACGAAGATTATCACAACGTTAATTACGATCAAGAAGCAATTGATGCTTGTGTAAAATTGAGCGACCGATATATCACAGATCGTCTATTGCCTGATAAAGCAATAGATGTCATGGACGAGGTAGGAGCGAGGGTTCACTTGAAAAATATCAATGTGCCACCTACTATTACCGAATTGGAACAGAAGATTGAAGAAGTGAAGGTGGAAAAGAACAAAGTGGTGAAAAGCCAAAAGTTTGAGGAAGCCGCATCTCTTCGTGATACAGAAAAAAGGTTGCAAGAAGAGCTTGAAAAAGCAAAAGCTGATTGGGAAGAAGAGAGTAAACATCGTAAGTTCCCAATCGGTGAGGAGGATATAGCAGAGGTAATCAGCATGATGACGGGTATACCTGTTAAGCGAATGGTACAAGCTGAAACAGAGAAGCTGCGCAGAATGTTTGATGATATGAAGGGAATGGTGATTGGCCAAAATGAGGCGATACAAAAAGTAGTAAAAGCCATACAGCGTAACCGAGTAGGATTAAAAGATCCTAAGAAGCCAATTGGAACCTTTATTTTTCTCGGACCTACCGGGGTTGGTAAAACTGAATTAGCACGTGCGCTTGCTCGTCATTTATTTGATTCTGAAGATTCGCTCATCCGTATTGATATGAGTGAATACATGGAGAAATTTACGGTGAGCCGTTTGATTGGGGCCCCTCCCGGTTATGTGGGTTATGAAGAAGGAGGTCAGCTTACGGAGCGCGTTCGCAGAAAGCCATATAGTGTCATACTGTTAGATGAAATTGAAAAGGCACATCCTGATATCTACAATATCTTATTGCAAGTATTGGATGATGGGCAGTTGACTGACGGCTTAGGCAGAAAAGTGGATTTCAAAAACACCTTGATTATAATGACCTCTAATATTGGAGTTCGTCAATTAAAAGACTTTGGTACTGGTGTTGGATTTACGACAACAGCTAAAATGGAGTCTGAAGAGGAAGCGAACAAAGCGGTCATTGAAAAAGCACTGAAGAAAACATTCTCTCCCGAGTTTTTAAATCGAATTGATGATGTAATCATTTTCAACAGCCTTAGTCGTGAAAATATTTTTGACATCATCGATATCTTGATGAAGGGAGTGATGAAAAGACTCTCTAACCTTGGCTTTAGTCTAGAGCTTTCAGATAAGGCAAAGAGTTTTCTGGCAGATAAAGGATATGATGTACAATTTGGTGCAAGGCCATTACACCGAGCCATTCAGAAATACCTGGAAGATCCTCTTGCAGAGGAGATTCTCAATATGAATGTAAAAGAAGGGGATGTGCTTTTGGCCGATACGGATGAAGAACAGACTAAATTGTCATTCACACTTAAGCAGCGAACTTCTACGCCAACCCAGGCTTCTTGATCGGATAAGTCTTGCAGTTCCATTATGACTGAAAAGAAAATTATCATTACACTGGATGGCTGGTCCAGCTGTGGAAAAAGTACGCTGGCTAAAGCACTAGCCAGAGAACTGGGCTATGTCTTTGTAGACAGTGGAGCCATGTATCGTGCGATTACTTTATATTTTTTGAATAATTCGATTGATCTGTCTGACTTGAAGCAAATCGAAAAAGCGCTTGCCAATATTGAATTGACTTTTGTGTTCAATCCCACCCGAGGAGCAAGTGATATTATTTTAAATTGTCAAAATGTGGAATCAAGCATTCGCGATATGGCTGTGGCTTCTCGCGTAAGTGAAGTGGCTGCTATTCCACTTGTACGACAATTTGCTGTGCAACAGCAGCAGCGGCTAGGTAAAAACAAAGGAATTGTAATGGATGGAAGAGATATTGGAACCGTGGTTTTCCCTGACGCTGAATTAAAAATATTCATGACCGCTTCTAAAGAAATCAGAGTGAAACGTCGCTTTCAGGAGCTTGTTCAAAAAGATGCGGCAATTACCATCGAAGAAGTACGCGAAAACTTAGAACAAAGGGATCACATGGATTCCAATAGAAAGGAAAGTCCACTTCGCCAGGCAAATGACGCACGCGTGTTAGATAACACCGATCTAACCGAGCAACAACAATTTGAATTAGCATTAGGCTGGGCAAAAGAAGTTATTGCTCAGCCTTTGTAAGGCCCCTTATTGACTATTCTTTTTTACATCAATTAATTCCACTTCAAAAATCAGAACAGAACCGCCAGGGATTGACATATAGTCATATTCGCCATACCCCAATTGATAGGGCACATAGAATTTATATTTTGCTCCGATTTTCATCAACTGAAGTCCTTCCGTCCAACCTTTGATCACGCCTGTTAATGGAAAGCTGATGGGTTGACCACGATCATACGAGTTGTCAAACCCTTTACCATCAATAAATGTGCCTCTGTAGTGACAAGTAACAGTGTCTACTGCTGCAGGGCTTACTCCATTTCCAGGAACAAGAACTTCGTATTGTAAACCACTTTCAGTAGTAATTATGCCTGCTTTTTTCTTGTTTTCTGCAAGAAATTTTTCACCTGCCTCACGATTTTGTTTTGATTTTTC
>DDPN01000161.1:0-5419 GCA_002342205.1 Chitinophagaceae bacterium UBA2467
GTCCTTTTTCTTTATTACAAGCAAAAGGCACTCCCGCAATCAGCATCAATGCGAATGCGAAGTAAAGACGCTGGGTTAATCTTGTTTTGGTGCTCATACCTCTAATTTAAAATAATTTTTTTTGTAACAATGTTGCATTTTAAATTTGCAACAAAGTTTCAAATAGTTGACCTATGCTATCTGTATTTCGAGTTGTCTTATTGAGTATTTTTTTTGTTTTTGGAGGAGTGCTTTTGACAAAGGCCCAAGTTGGAAAAGGCTATTCGCTATCAGGACGTATCAGCAATACAGTAACGGGAGAAGTATTGCCTGGTGCAGTATTGGTCTTATCTGATTTAAAGCGAAGTGTTCTTTCCGATAAAAACGGAGACTTCAGTTTTTCAGCAATATATCCAGGCCACCACATATTGGAAATATCACACGCAGGGTTCGCTACGCTTGTATTACATGTTGAGCTAACGAGTGACTTGCAAAAGGATATTAGTTTGTCTCCTGTATTTGTAGAAAATCAGGGAGTAGTGGTTACAGGAATTTCTTCACCTACCAGTATTCGTAAAACCCCTGTTCCAATTACAATTGTCAGACAGTCAGATTTACAACAGTCCGCTTCTTCCAATATCATTGATGCATTAAGTAAAGTGCCAGGTGTGGCGCAGCTCACCACAGGACCTGCAATTTCTAAACCTATTATCAGGGGTTTAGGAAATAATCGGGTAGTGGTGGTTAATGACGGCATTCGTCAGGAAGGACAACAATGGGGCGATGAACATGGTTTAGAAATTGATGAACTAAGTGTGAATCGAGTAGAGATTTTAAAAGGACCTTCTTCCTTGTTATATGGTAGCGACGCTTTAGCGGGGGTGATTCATTTTCAATCTGCTCCACCTGTAGAAGAAGGCACGATGAAAGGTAGGGTTGTTAGTAATTATCAAACGAATGGAAACCTCTATAATACACATCTACAGCTAGGTGGTAATAATAAAGGCTTTAATTGGAGTAGCTATGGTAGTTTGAAAAGTGCAGCTGATTATTCAAACAAATTTGATGGGAAAGTGCTGAATTCGCGGTTTAAAGAAATTAATGCAGGTGGACATGTTGGGATCAATAAAAAATGGGGATATGCACATCTATTAGTTTCAAGTTTTAATCAGCGTTTGGGTGTGGTTGAAGGTGAAAGGGATGATGCAACAGGTAATTTTATCTTGTATGGAGGAACACCTTTGGAGCGAGTGGCAACCCAATCTGATTTCAGGGGAAGAAAGGTGTTAGTTCCTAACCAGCAAGTACAACATTTTAAATTGGTTGCCGATAATTCGATTGCAATTGGAAAAAGTCGTTTGAAAATTGGATTGGGTTGGCAACAGAATCTGCGTAAAGAATTTGGTGAACCAGAGAAGCCAAAGGAAGAAGAGTTATTCTTTGATTTGCGTACATTCAATTATACGTTGCATTGGCAATTGCCAGAAAAAAATGAGTGGCATACCACACTTGGCGTGAATGGTATGCAACAACAAAACACCAATAAGGGAGAGGAACGTTTGATTCCGGATTATAATCTATTTGATGCAGGATTCTTCTTATTTACACAGCGGTTACAGAATAAAATATCCTGGAGTGGTGGACTTCGCTTTGATGCGCGTGCGATTGAAGGAAGTGCCTACCAAGAAAATGGGCAACTTAAATTTTCTTCATTTAAGAAAAATTTTTCTAATTGGTCAGGAAGTGTTGGAGTTAGCTATGAGCCAACTTCTTCTATAGTAGTAAAAGCAAATCTGGCAAGGGGATTTAGGGCGCCATCTTTATCCGAGTTGGCTAGCAATGGGGCACATGAGGGAACCAATCGATATGAATATGGCAGGCTGGATTTGCGCTCAGAGACCAGCTTACAAGGTGATTTGGGTATCGAATTACAGTTCGAGCATGTTGGTTTTGAATTGAGCACTTTCTATAATCAGATTAATAATTTTATTTTTTATCGGAAATTAAATTCCGTGCGAGGGGGTGATTCTACTCTTTTGCTAAATGGGGAAGAACTTACTGCTTTTGCTTTTCAGCAAAATACTGCACGATTGCAGGGCATAGAATTCAATATGGATATTCATCCTCATCCATTAGATTGGTTACATATTGAAAACAGCTTCTCTTTGGTACAAGGAAAATTCAATAGCGATATTGATCCTGCTATTGCAGGAAGTAACCAGCTACCTTTAATCCCGGCACCCCGTTGGAATGGCGAGATAAGAGGAGATTTTGAAAAAGGATGGGGTACTTTTCGCCAAGTGTATGTAAAGCTGGCAGCGCAACAAACTTTTTCGCAGGATCGATTTTTTACAGGGTTTAACACAGAAACCAGAACCCCTGCTTATTTACTAATTGATGCGGGGGTTGGTTTTTCAATGATAAATCGAAATAAAAAAACCGTTGCATCGATTCATCTAGCGGCTACAAATCTTGGAGATATAGCCTGGCAATCGCATACTAGTCGACTTAAGTACACCGCGGAAAATCTTCAAACGGGAAGGATGGGCGTGTTCAATAGGGGTCGTAATTTTTCAATTCGTGTGATTGTTCCTTTTAAATGGGACAGGAGTCGTTAACCTATTCAGCAATCTCTTTTCGCTCTCCAATTTGCTGGCGCCACATTGCATAGTACAGTCCTTTTTCTTGGAGTAATTGATCGTGCTTCCCCGTTTCGACTATTTCTCCCTTCTCTAAAACATAAATTCGATCGGCATGCAAAATAGTAGAGAGACGGTGTGCAATCAGAATTGTGATTTGTTTCCCTGATCTGGAAACTTCTCGTATGGTGAGTGAGATTTCTTCTTCTGTTAGTGAATCTAAAGCAGAAGTAGCTTCGTCAAACAGCAATAGTTTGGGTTTGCGTAGTAATGCTCGCGCAATGGAAAGTCGTTGTTTTTCTCCGCCGGATAATTTAAGGCCTCCCTCGCCAATCATGGTGTCAAGACCATTGTCTGCTCGATTTAATAAATTTTGACAGGCGGCTTTTTGTAATACATCCAGCAATTCTTCTTCGGTTGCTCCAGGATTGACAAAGAATAGATTTTCTCTGATGGTGCCAGAAAAAAGCTGTGTGTCCTGTGTAACAAATCCAATTTGGTTACGAAGATCTTCAAAATTGATACTGTTTTCGTCAATTCCATTATAGAGAATTCGTCCGCTTTCTGGTCTATAAAGACCCACTAATAATTTCATCATAGTGGTTTTACCAGAACCCGATGGTCCTACAAATGCAATCGTTTCACCTGTTTTTACTTCGAAGCTGATGCCATTTAATGCTTTTTGTCGGGCCGTTGGATGCTGGAAACCTACATTTTCAAACTCTAATTTTTGGATACCTCCTAGCGGGGTGGGAGAAGCGGGCACTCTTTCCGGTTCTTTTTCCATTAGTTGGTTAAAATTCTCTAAAGAAGTTTGCGCTTCCCGGTAGGTGAGGATGATATTTCCTATTTCTTGGAGCGGTCCAAAAACAAAGAAGGAGAAAATTTGCATAGTGACGAGCTCGCCTGCATTCATTTCATGGCGAAAAATCAGCACTAGCAACATAAAGAGAATAACTTGACGAAGCGTATTGACAAACGTGCCTTGTAAAAAGCTGATGCTTCTGATTTTTTTTACTTTGGTTAATTCCAGTCCCAGGATTTTAAATGTATTTCGATTCAGGCGAGCTACTTCCTGTTCGGTGAGGCCAAGACTTTTTACCAACTCAATGTTGCGAAGTGATTCGGTGGTAGAGCCGGCTAATGCAGTTGTTTGTGATACAATTTTTTTCTGTATCACTTTGACCTTCTTACTAAATAAGTTTGAGAAATATACCAGTAGAAAAATGCCACCAAAATAAAATATAGGAAGTCTCCAATCTATGGCGGTTGCATATACCGCTACAAAAATGATTCCTATAATTACGGGGAATAGTACATTGATAAAAGAAGATACCAGACGCTCTGTGTCCACTCTTACTTTTTGTAGAATACTTAATGTTTCTCCGCTACGCGCATCTTCAAATTCTCGAAAGGGGAGTTTCATGGCATGTTGGAGGCCTTCCGTAAATACAGCCGCTCCAAATTTTTGTGTAATTAAGTTGAGCGTATAATCTTGAAAGGCCTTGGCAATTCGGCTTAGCATTGCCACGGTCACCGAGGCGGTGAGTAGGGCCAGCACACCATAATGAGGAAGCGGTTGAAAGGAAAAGAAGAATTTTTTGTACGTGTATTGCGCTGGATGCTGCGAAAAATCATTGGCCAGATTCACCAATTTTCCAAAAATAATGGGATCAACTAGCGAAAACCCAATATTGGTTGCAGATAATATCAGTACGAGGCTTACCAGCCAGCGATGAGGTTTTAAATAGCGAAAAAGTATTTTCATGTGCACAGTTTAAACTGCGGCAAAGGTCGTTTAAAATGATCATTGAAATGGCAATTATAATTCTTGTCTATCCAAATTTCGGAAACTGATGGCCTCTGCTAAATGAATGGGTTGGATAATTTCGGCCTGATCCAAATCAGCAATAGTTTGTGCGATTTTTAAAATTTTGTCATAGGCCCTGATGGACAGGTTCAACTTGTTTAATGCCGTTTCTATAAGTTTTTTACCTGCTACCTCTATTTTGCATTTTTGCTGAACGGCTTTAGGTGTAGCTTGGCCATTACAGTTAATCCTATCGAATTGTTTCCATCTTTCCTGCTGTTGAGCTCGCGCTGCTTTGATAGCATCAATAGTTGTGATAGAATTCCCTTTTTGGGGTTTTGAATTTATTAATAGGTCAGATTTGTCAACAGGTTTCACTTCTACATGCAGATCAATACGGTCTAGTAATGGGCCAGAAATTTTATTTCTATATCGATAAATTGCTCCTGGAGGACAAGTGCAGTTTTTAGTGGGATGGGTAAAATAGCCGCAGGGACAGGGATTCATTGCCGCGATCAATTGAAAGTTAGCAGGATACATACGCGTTTGTCCGCCTCTTGATAGTGCAATTCTGTATTCCTCCAGCGGCTGCCGAAGGGCTTCTAACACGTTACGTTTGAATTCAGGTAATTCATCTAAAAAAAGAACCCCATGATGTGCCAGTGTAATTTCTCCAGGTTGGAGTGTACGTCCACCCCCAATCAAACCCGCATCTGATAAAGAGTGGTGTGGGTTTCTGAAAGGTCTTTTTAAGTTGTGTGAATCATTACCTAAGGGTAATCCGATTGCAGATAAGATTTTAAAAGTGTCAATAGCTTCTAGGCGTGATAGTGGCGGCAATAATGAAGGAAGTTTTTTTGCCAGCATTGTTTTGCCTGCGCCCGGTGGGCCCATTAATAGTAAATGATGGCCACCTGCTGCTGCAATTTCAAGGGCACGCTTTGCAAAGACTTGTCCATAAATTTCGGCGAGTGGGTCTTCTTGTTCAGAA
>DDPN01000161.1:5500-39295 GCA_002342205.1 Chitinophagaceae bacterium UBA2467
ACATCCAGTATATGGGAAGCTCCCCAAATTGTAAATGGAGTTGCAATCAATAGTTCGTTTAAGTTCTCTTTCGGTACTATGATTCCATCAAACCCATCTTCTTGTGCTTGTAATACAATAGGAAGTGCTCCTTTTATAGAACGGATGGAGCCGTCTAATGCCAGCTCTCCCATTAGAACATATTTTTTTAGTAAGTGCGTTTGGTTAAGTTGCCCCGAAGCTGCTAAAATTCCAATTGCTATAGGAAGATCAAATGCTGTTCCGCTTTTTCGAATATCTGCTGGGGCCAGATTGATTACCAATTTAGTTCTGGGAAACCGGAAACCATTTGTCTTGAATGTACTTTCAATTCTTTCCAGGCTTTCACGAACAGCACTATCTGGTAGTCCCACCATAGTCGAAGACTTACCTGTTAGTAGCCAGTTTACTTCAATATGTATGCAATGTGCTTCAATGCCTACCAATGCACTACCAAAAACAGTAACGAACATGCTTCAATCTAACCGATTGACTTTTTGAAGTCAATAGCTTTCCTTTTGCTATTACTCGTTTTTTTGCTTAGAAATTGGGGGAATATTTTTTATCCCTCTAAGTGGATGGCGAATACAATCATTCTGCTTTGAATGCGATCAATCACACTGGAAAAACGTAAGTTTTCGTCACGGGCATGAATATTTCGACTTCCGTTACTGATTTTTATTTCAGGCGAAAAAATAAAAGTGGGGAAATAAAAATTAAATCCGATACCAAACTCAGGTCCCCAATCGTTTTTTTCAATTTTTATGAGCTCTTCCGCTCTTTTGGCTCTTGCGTTACTGGCCATGTCAATATCTCCTTTAATCCCCGCCAACGTATATACCCTAAAATTGCCAATCCGGTCACTTTGAAATTTAACGTGGACAGGAAAAGACATGATTACGGATTCTACTTTTTTGAATACCTCCGTCTGATCGAAAGAAGATGGATCGGGATAACTAAGTTTATATCGGATACTTCTATCAGCAAAAAATAATTGAGGATTAAATCTAACTTGAAAACGATTCGAAAGACGAAGCGTGCCCGATAGTCCTAATGAGGCACCTCCTGTATTAGTGGGTTCTGCAACTAGTACACTATCATCTTGTAGAAATCGAGGATGAAAACTAGTATGAAATCGTGTACTGTTTCCAGCAATCGTGATACCAAAATAGTAGGGTTTACTATCATGGTCAGGAAGGTTAATCTCCAACTGGCTTTGGCTGAATTGCGCAAATGTGCAATTCAGAAATCCTACTGCGATCAGCAGGGTTAGTGCTATTTTTTTTGTGCAGTGTAAATACAACATATTCCAAAAGTCAACGATTCGTAACGCACTTCTGTATAACCCGCTTCCTTAAGCAAATTGCAAAATGTGGTTCGGTCAGGAAATGCGTTAGTCGATTTATTTAGGTAGGCATAAGCCTGGTGATCAGTATTGAATAGGCGAGCAAAAAAGGGAGCTATTTGCTGCATATACAGGTTGTAAATAAATTTTATAAACCAATTACGTGGCGTTGAAAATTCTAATACCATCAATTGGCCGCCTGATTTTAAAACCCGAAGCATTTCAGTAAGTCCGGCATGCAGATTTTCAAAGTTCCGTACTCCAAACGCTACCATTACTGCATCAAACGAATCCGAGGGGCTGTTTATTGTTTCGGCATCGCCTGTCTCAAGGCTAATCTTGTCAGCTAATTGACGGGTTTTAATTTTTTCTCTACCCAGTTGTAACATTCCGGTAGAAATATCGATCCCTTTGATCTGTTCAGGTTGTAAAAGGTCATGTGCCATTAGTGCTAAATCTGCTGTTCCTGTTGCTACATCCAAAATTTGCTTCGGCTTATTTTTTTTGAGCTTTAAGAGGGCTTTTTTTCGCCATGCTTTATCAATGCGGGCAGATAAAAAGCGATTCATGAAGTCGTAACGACCAGCAATACGGTCGAACATTTCGGCGACCTGTACTTTTTTTGCCTTGTCAGAATCAGAAAGCGGAGTAATGGAATCGTGCGGAAGCGACATAGCGCAAAGGTACGCTCCCGGGCTCAGATTGTGGGTTGTCTTGAGGTTTCGCCTGAATGTATTTACTTCGTGCTAACAATGAAAAAAGAACCCACTTTGCAAGCCCAGTATGTGGTGAGTAGTGAAACCCACAAGCAATGTCCAAAAGCAGATCGGCCGGAGTTCGCTTTCATTGGTCGTAGCAATGTTGGTAAATCTTCTTTGATTAATTTAATCACTGGCTCAACTAAACTTGCACGCACCTCTGCAACGCCTGGAAAGACACGACTCATCAATCATTTTGATATTATTGATACTGACAAAAAAAAGTGGTACTTGGTGGATTTACCTGGCTATGGCTATGCTGCTACTGTTTCTCAAAAAGCACGTCGTAATTGGGGGAATATGATTGAGTCTTACATCCGTAAACGAGAAAATCTGATTAGTTTATTTGTGTTGATTGATAGCAGACATGAGCCACAACCTATCGATATTGATTTTATCAATCAACTAGGCGAGTGGCAAATTCCTTTCAGTATAATCTTTACAAAAATTGATAAGAATAAACCCGGTGCAACAAAACGAAACGTTGAACAATTTACGAACCGGTTATTGGAGAATTGGGAAGCGCTGCCTCCCGTTTTTTTAACTTCCGCTGTTACTAAAGTGGGTCGATCAGAAATTCTCGATCATATTCGCACCTTGATAAAAAGCTAAAACTAGTTGACCATTTTATTGGCACAGCTGGTACTTGCAAAAGCCTCTGGTTTTGCTTTAAAGGCAAACCCCATTCCTAGAATATAGCCCATCGCCTCCCGAAGCGCATCGTTGCTTTTAAATTGTGGATTTGTATTGATGTCTGCGTGCACCTCCATGTCCACATCATACTTATTAAAAAGTGGGCAGAGTTGGTAAGCAATCTCAATGCTTTTTGAAACTTCTGTTAGCATTCGTTCTTTTATAGTAAAGGTTTGTCTGGTTTTTTCATTGCTGATGAACATAAAACCGCCTTGTCCTTCGCGCAGGAATACGATGACGGTGGCAAACTCAGTTTCTTTCCCTTTTACTTGTGAGTCTGTTCCAATACAAACTTTTAAACGGATTCCTTTATCGGTTTCTCGTTGAATCGCAATTTCAACGGCTTCAAAAATGGGGAGCTCTACCGCATCGCCATTAAATTTTCTCCATTGCATGAGTAAATAGGTTTTCCTAATTTACCTCAGGAATTGATTTACTCCTTCAACTTAACGGCAGAAGATATGCACAGTTATGTTATCAAATTGTGAATCGAACTTAATACTGGCCTGTATGTAGCAAGACCAATGTACAGGCCTCAAGGGGTTGGATACCCGCCTGTTTCGCTAGGTCTGCTAATTCTTCATTTTCAGTGCCTGGGTTAAAAATGAGTCTCTTGGGTTGCAGCGCAAGGATATAATCGTAGTAAGGCTTTTGCCTTTCGGGGGATAAATACAACGTAATAGTATCTATGGAGGGGCAGTCGATTTGTGTTGTTTCAATAGAAGTTGTTCCCACTTTTCCCTGTCTGGCTCCAATAGCCCATACCGGATGCTGGTGTTTTTGTAAATCTTGAATGGCCCTGTAACTATAGCGCTCTGGATTTTCAGATGCACCAATAACCAGTGTGGGTTTTGAAGACTGCATATTCAAAAGTACTGCAATATTAATAGCGGTGGTGTTACCCGTTGATTTCAGTACTTTTCAGTATGAAAAATTTTGCCTGCTGCCTTTTGCTGTTACTTTATCTAAGTGCACAATCACAACGTGCACCCTTTCGTTTTGCTTTTGTGACGGATACCCATATTGGATCACCAGATGGTGTTGCAGAAGAGGATCTTCGTAGAACTATTCGTGATATCAATGCACAATCTGATCTTGCTTTTGTTTTATTGACTGGTGATATAACCGAGTTGGGCACAAACCAAGAGTTGGCGCTTGCAAAAAAATTGCTAGATAGTCTTCGTATTCCTTGGTATATCATTCCAGGCAATCACGACACTGGTTGGAGTGAAAGCGGAGGACTGGGTTTTACACAAACATTTGGTGCCGACCGATTCAGTTTCAATTTCCAAGGCGTTCAATTTATCGGATGTGCTTCCGGACCCTATGTACGAATGAGTGATGGACATGTACCAAGGGATGCTGTCAATTGGTTGGATAGACAACTTGCTTCGTTGGCAGATACAACGCCCATTATCATGGTCAACCATTATCCTTTAGATAACTCATTAGATAATTGGTATGAGATCACGGATCGGATTCGTCAAAAAAATACGTGGGCAGCTATTTGTGGGCATGGACATGCCAATCGGAAAATGGATTTTGAAGGCATTCCAGGTGTAATGGGCAGATCAAATCTTCGCGCTAAAGCAGAAGTGGGCGGCTATAATATTGTTGAAGTGCGTGCGGATAGTATTTTATTTTCTGAGCGGAGACCAGAGCGAAGAACCCTTGCTGTTTGGCATGCAGTATCTATTCAAAAAGGCTTGGTTGCAAAACAAGCAAAGTCTTTTCCTCGTCCTTCTTACCAAATCAACGAACAGTATCCGCAAGTAAAAGCTAATTGGCAAGTGAGTGACGTGGCCAATATTATCTCTACACCTGCTGTTGCAGGCAATGCAATCGTAGTAGGCAATCAGGAAGGAACGATCAATTGCTATGAAAAAAAATCAGGCGTACGTCGCTGGAGTTTCTCTACCAGTGGTCCAATTTATTCCTCACCAGCTATTCATAAAAGTAAAGTGGTGGTAGGCTCTGCCGATGGCGGGGTCTATTGTTTGGATCTCAAAAAAGGAACGGCCTTGTGGACGTGGAAAGCCAATAGTTCCGTATTGGGTTCTCCCGTTTTATCAGGCGATACTGTTTTTATTGGAACAAGTGATCACCGCATCGTTGCAATTAGTTTAAATAATGGGTCTCTGCTTTGGGCATTTGAAGGACTCGATGGTCCTGTTGTGAGTACACCCTTACTTTACCAGGGTAAATTGATTGTGGGTGCTTGGGATAGAAATTTATATGCGATTCAAACTTCAAGTGGAAAGCTGGTTTGGAAATGGAATAATGGTACATCTGTCAGAAATTATTCTCCTGCTTCTTGTATTCCTGTGGCAGCAGATGGTATTGTATACATTATGGCACCTGATCGGTATACTACAGCCATTGATGTAACAAATGGACAAACGGTATGGCGTGCAAAAGATGGAGGTGTACGAGAATCAATTGGACTATCAAAAGACCAACAATGGATTTACGGAAAGTCTATGCAGGATACGATTGTTGCTTACCGAGCCAGTAGAGAGCCTCAAACTGCTGCTTGGAAAATGCATGTAGGGTTTGGCTATGAACATGTTCCTTCTATGATTCTGGAGCAAGATGGCTACATTATTTTTGGAACACGTAACGGAGTGGTTTATGCCGTGGATCCAGTCAAGAAAAAAACAGCATGGGCATACAAGATTGATAATTCCATGATCAATACGGTAAGACCTATAGGAAAAAAGCAGGTAGTTGTATCCACAATGGATGGAAAGCTAGCCCTACTGCGTTACGACAATTAGAGAAATAATTGAATGGGATTCTCTAAGTATTTCTTTACGGTTTGTAAGAAAGCCGCACCGGTTGCGCCATCTACACTTCGGTGATCGCAGCTAAGTGTAACTTTCATTACTTGTGTAGCAGCAAAGCCTTCTCCTTTGCGAATGATCTTTTCGCTGATTCTTCCAACTGCTAGTATGCAGCTATCAGGCGGATTGATGATGGCAGTGAATTCATCGATGTCCATCATGCCCAAATTAGAAATGGTGAATGTATTACCGGTGAATTCGTTAGGTTGTAATTTTTTATTCTTGGCTTTGGAAGCTAATTCTTTTGCTTCGGCAGCGATTTGTGGCAAGGTTTTGTTGTCTGCAAACCGCACAACAGGAACAATCAATCCATCTTCAATGGCTACCGCCATTCCGATATGTACGTGATGATAACGACGAATCTTGTCGCCTAACCAAGATGCATTTACTGCAGGGTGTTGACGAAGGGCTAATGCTACAGCTTTAATTACAAAATCATTGAAGCTCACTTTAACAGGGCTTGCCTCATTGAGTTGTGTACGAGCTGAGATCGCATTATCCATATTGATCTCCATCTTCAAATAAAAGTGAGGTGCACTAAACTTACTTTCAGCTAAGCGCTTAGCAATCACTCCTCTCATTTGAGAGTTTGGAATATCAGTAAAGCCTTCGGTGGTTTGTCCTGTGTAAGTAGGGATATTCAAAGCAGGAGCGGCAGTAGCACTAACAGATGGATTATAATTATCCAGGTCTGCTTTCACAATACGACCTCCATCGCCACTTCCACGAAGCAGGCTTAGGTCAACGCCTTTATCCTTGGCAATTTTCTTAGCAAGTGGTGAAGCTTTAATTCTTCCGTTTGCATCCATTCCTCCCGCTGTTGCAGGGGCAGCCGTGCTAGCTGCAGCCGGCTGTGCTGTTGCAGTCGGAGCAGGGGAAGAAGTAGCTGCGGTAGTTACAGGGGAACTGCTCTTTGATGCCGCTACGATTGCATCCACATCTACTTTTCCTTTTTCACCAATGATGCAAAGCAAACTATTCACCTTAATTTTTTCGCCCTTTTGTGCACCGATATAAAGGAGTGTTCCGTTTTTATAACTCTCCAACTCCATCGTTGCTTTGTCTGTTTCTATATCAGCTAAAACTTCTCCTTTTTTTACAGTATCTCCTACTTGTTTATGCCAACCAGCAATCACACCTTCTTCCATTGTATCACTTAAGCGGGGCATTAACACAACTTCATCCATTTTAGAAAGATCCATTGTGGAAGCAGCTGTTGAAGTGGGTTGAGTAGTTGGTGTTGAAGCGGGCGTAGGGGAAGCTGAAGGAGTAGCTGCAGGTGCAGTAGCGGCTGCAGGTTTAGTAAGAAGTGAACTGATGTCTTCTCCCTCGTTACCTATAATGGCTAGTAAGTCGTTCACCTGCAATTTTGCTCCTTTATCTCCACCTAAATGAAGCAATACGCCGTCTTTGTAGCTTTCCAGCTCCATTGTGGCTTTATCAGTTTCTACTTCTGCAAGTAGATCTCCTTTCTTAACACGGTCTCCAACTTTTTTATGCCAGGACGCAATAACCCCTTCGGTCATTGTATCACTTAATCTGGGCATCAGGATCACTTCGGCCATTCCCTAACGAATTTGGGCCCGAAATTAAGATAAAAACCCCGATTAGTAATCGAGGTCCAGGCGTAGTCTTTCCTTTAATTGCTGGACTAAAGGGTAGCGCTTGACCATTTCTTGATATCGTTCTTTGGAGGTGAGAATACCTTCTGTAGGATTTTGTTCCTTTTTTTCCTGCGCGATCACGGAAAACTGGAGTGCTTTATTTCGTAATTGCTCCTGTAAGTAAGCGTAAATATGATTTCTTTCAGCCTCGACAAATCGCTGTTCAATGTTGCTGGAAGTAAGTACTTCAAAACTGTTTTCATCAATGATGCGAAGTGTGGCTGCATCGAAAGGCTGTACGGCAGGATTTTTGGCATCGCGCAAGATTTGTGTGTAGCTTTTCCAGGCTTGTGTCAATGCCTCTATCTCCAATGGAGTAGATTGAGCTTCGGTATTTTGCAGATTATCCTGTTTAAACTGCGCACGAATTTTGCTTAGCGCATTCAGTTTTGCGGTAGGTTGTACACGTGCAGGAGGAGCTTTTTCCAAAACAGCTTCATCAATGGTTAATCGGGGTTGACGTGCTGGTTCAGTAACTTTTGGTTGAGCCATCAATGGAGTTGGCTGTGGTCCGTAGGGAATGATTCGACTATGTCTTAAGCCTGCCGTGACATCAGTCATTTTTTTTTTGACGAGGGCTTCTCCCTCGGTGCTCAATGTCAAAGCTTGTTGAAGGTAGCAAAGCCGAATCAGTGTCATTTCAATAAAAAGTCGTTTGTTACGTGCGCTTTTGTATTGTATTTCAGCTTCCGTCAGCAAATTGAGCATGCTGATAAGTGTAGCGGTAGATAAGCCGGCTGCTGCCGTTTGATAACGGTCTTTAAAACTCTCCACTACATCTAATAGTTGCACTGCTTTTTTATCTTGACAAACCAAGAGATTTCTTGTGAACTCAGCCATTCCCCCCAGAAAAAGTTCTCCTTCAAACCCTTTTTGATTGATCTCATCATATAGTAATAGCGCTCCCGATAAATCTTGCGTTTGAATTTGGGTTAGGAGACGAAAAAAATAATCTTCATCCAGAATATTTAAATGCTCTAGCGTCTGAGCATATTTTAATTCTCCATTTGTAAAACTTACTATTTTATCGAGCAGACTTAAGGCATCCCGCATGCAGCCTTCACTTTTTTGCGCGATGATTTGAAGTGCTGGTTTTTCGGCATTGATTTTTTCTTTTTTACAAATGCTCTCTAGGTGAGCGACTGTATCAGCAGTAGTGATGCGTCGAAAATCAAAAATTTGACAACGACTTAAAATCGTGGGTAGAATTTTATGTTTTTCGGTAGTTGCCAAAATAAAAATGGCATAGGAGGGAGGTTCTTCTAATGTTTTCAAAAAAGCATTGAAGGCTGCCGTAGATAACATGTGAACCTCGTCTATCACATACACTTTATAGCGCCCACCCTGCGGTGCAAATCGAACCTGTTCTGTCAATGTACGAATGTCATCGACTGAATTATTGGAAGCGGCATCTAACTCAAAGTAATTGATGGATCCACCTTCACGAAAGGAAGTGCAGCTTTCACATTTGTCACATGCTTCTCCTTCTTTGGTTGGCTTACTGCAATTGATTGTTTTTGCCAAAATACGCGCACAGGTTGTTTTCCCAACACCACGGGGTCCACAAAAAAGAAAGGCGTGAGCCAGTTGCTGGTTGCGAATGGCATTTTTTAATGTTGTGGTAATATGTTCTTGTCCAACAACAGTATCAAAGTGCTGCGGTCTGTATTTACGGGCAGAAACGACGAACCGATCCATGGTTGCAAGATAAGAAACCCTACACTCAAAATAGTAGGCTTATAAAATGGGGTGTCGCTCAAAAGGAAGACTACGGTCAAACTGATAGCGCCAGGTGATTAGGCGACGTGTTAGATAGGTATCGCCCAGCCCCTCTGCCACATTGATCATTTTCGGGTTAAAATCTCCTATCCATTGCAGTTCGTAGTAATTGTATTTGTGTAGCGCTTGCACCACAAATTTTGCTTCATTGATCATAAAAGCATCTACTCCTTTCCCTTGATGCTCTGGAACAATGCCAAATATGATTCCGGTAAATCGTGGGTTTGGCTTTGTCCATTTGACCCATAGAAATTTCAATTTGTGGTACAAATCAAATTTTCCATTCAGGTACTTAAACCATTGATTGAGATCGGGAATATTCAAAAAAATTGCAATGGGTTCTTCATTGTAATAAGTGAACCAGACTATTTTTTCGTCCATCACTGGTTTCATTTTTCGAAACATCGCAATGGCCAATTCTTTGCTAATCTCTTTAAGGCCCCCATGTCCAGCCCAAGCTTTGTTGTAGACGATAGAGAAGTCAACGGCAAACTTGTCTAAGTCTTTTTTGGTCGCATGTACGGCTTTGTAATGGGGATCTTTTTTTAATTCTGCGTGACGGTCCAATAGTTTTTTATTGATTTCTCGGGTGGGGTCGAGGCCGTAACAAACCTGGTTAAAAAAAACTTCAAACCCGTACTGTTCAAAAAGCGTCCGGTAATAAGGTTTGCTATAACTCATGCAATAGAGTGGGGGTTGAAAACCCTCCACTATCAGTCCCCACCATCGATCCCGTTCCCCAAAATTGATGGGTCCGTCCATAGCCCCCATCCCTTTTTGTGACAACCATTCTTTGGCGGTATCAAACAATAAATTGGCCGCCTGTTGGTCATTGATACAGTCAAAAAAACCAACTCCACCCACCGGAAAACGGTCCCCTTTTGTTCTATACTTTTTATTTACAAAAGCTGCAATGCGTCCAATTAGCTTCCCTTGCTCATCTTTTAGCACCCAGCGAATGGCTTCTCCAAAGCGAAAGGCTTTATTTTTCTGGGGGTCAAAAACCTCTTCTACATCCTTATCCAAGGGACGAATATAGTTGGGCTCTCCTTTGAAAAGTTCCACATTTACACGCAGAAAATCTCGTTGCCCTTTCCGATCTTTTACCTCCACAATTTGCATGGGGCAAATGTAGGAAAGCCAGACTTCCTATCACGTTTTCCACCTTCTGCAAACAGTCAATTTTTCTTTTCATTTTTTGCCCTACCGCCCCTACCTTTGCGGCCTGAAAAAGCAGGTCGGTCTAGACCTGTTCAAAAACCTTAAAAAATGGCTACTACCGGTAAAGTAAAACAAGTCATCGGCGCGGTAATTGATGTGCAGTTTGATGGCAAGCTCCCTGAGATTTACAACGCGTTGGAATTGAAAAAAGAAAATGGCGATACGCTTGTATTAGAAGTGCAACAGCATTTGGGTGAAGACAGCGTTCGTACCATTGCAATGGATGGTACAGAGGGTTTAGTGCGTGGGATGACCGTTACTGATACAGGCAAAGCGATTGCAATGCCTACAGGAGAGGGCATCAAAGGAAGATTATTCAATGTGACTGGAGATCCTATTGATGGACTTCCTGTAGTTTCTAAAGAAAACGGACGTCCTATTCACAGTCAGCCTCCAACATTTGAAAATTTAAGTACTGCCAGTGAGGTTCTTTATACAGGTATCAAGGTTATCGATTTGATTGAGCCTTATGCAAAGGGAGGTAAAATTGGATTATTCGGTGGTGCCGGGGTTGGTAAAACCGTATTGATTCAGGAATTGATCAATAATATCGCTAAAGCCTATTCTGGTTTGTCTGTATTTGCAGGAGTGGGAGAGCGTACTCGTGAGGGAAATGACTTGATGCGTGAGATGATTGAAGCAGGAATCATGAAATATGGTGATGCTTTCAAACACAGTATGGAAGAAGGTGGTTGGGATCTTAGCAAAGTGGATATGAAAGAATTGGCTGACTCCAAAGCAACATTTGTGTTCGGACAAATGAATGAGCCTCCTGGAGCACGTGCCCGTGTTGCACTTTCTGGTTTGACCATTGCAGAATATTATCGTGATGGAGATGGACAAGGAAAAGGACGTGATATCCTTTTCTTCGTAGACAATATCTTCCGCTTCACACAAGCTGGTTCTGAGGTGTCTGCCCTATTGGGACGTATGCCTTCAGCGGTAGGATACCAGCCTACGCTTGCGACAGAAATGGGAATCATGCAGGAGCGTATTACTTCAACTAAAAACGGATCTATTACGTCTGTACAGGCGGTATATGTACCTGCAGATGACTTGACTGACCCTGCACCTGCAACTACATTCGCACACTTGGATGCAACAACCGTATTGTCTCGTAAGATTGCAGACTTAGGTATCTATCCTGCTGTTGACCCATTGGATTCTACTTCTCGTATCCTTACACCACAGGTTGTTGGAGATGCGCATTATAATTGTGCTAACCGAGTTAAGTCCATGTTGCAGCGTTATAAAGAATTACAAGATATCATTGCGATTTTGGGTATGGATGAGTTGAGTGATGAAGATAAAATGGTAGTGGCTCGTGCTCGTAAAGTGCAGCGTTTCTTATCACAGCCTTTCCACGTTGCGGAAGCCTTCACCGGATTGAAAGGGGTATTGGTTCCGATTGAGGAAACAATCCGTGGTTTCAATATGATCATGGATGGTGAAGTGGATGAATATCCAGAGGCTGCGTTCAACCTAGTTGGTACCATTGATGATGCCATTGAAAAAGGTAAGAAGTTGTTGGCTCAAGCTAACGCATAAAATGTGATCATGATTATTGAGATTCTTACTCCAGAAAAGAAGTTGTTCAGCGGTGATGCCTATGGTGTGCAAATGCCGGGCTTAACTGGTTCTTTTGAGGTTTTAGAAAAGCACGCTCCCTTGATTAGTGCACTAAAGCAAGGAACCATTAAAGTATTGCGTGATAAACAAAACGAATTGGCCCGTTTTTCTATTCAAGGTGGTTTTGTTGAGGTTCTGAATAACCGTGTAACTGTGTTGGTCGAAGGTGGAACAGCGGCTTGAGTAGTTAAAATTGATTTGTAAATCCCCTGAAGTAACGCAGGGGATTTTTTTTGCGTTAAAAATATGTGAATGCAAGCCTCTCTTTTTTTACGCTTTCCCGACAGGTTGTATTTTTATCTACTGTGAAAAGAGTTTTTGCGCCCATAACTGTATTGATCTGTCTTTCCTTGATCGGCATCATTTTTATACAGGTGTCCTGGATCAGAAATATGGTACAGTTGCGCGAAGAGCAGATTAAGCATCGATTGGGGGAGGTCACTAAAGTAGTTACAGATGAATTGATGGAACAGTCTGGTGCCTATTTGCCACAAGGATATCAACGTAGAAAGTTATTAGAAGGATTTGGATGGGATCTTTTTACAACTCCTACAGTGGCTAGTCGGCACAGTGCTGAAGATCTCCGTAAGCGCATTGCAAAAGCCTTTAAAGAGAATGACCTTAATACCATTCCTTTTGAATTTGGACTCTATACGTTTGATCGATTTAGCGGGAATACACTTCAGAAATCTTCTTCGCGCTTTTTGCAAGCGCAGCAAGACACAGCCCATAATTTTTATGCTGGCAGAGCCATTACAGCACCCAACGCTACAGGGATAGGCGCAATTGGTGTGAGCGAAGCATTGTTTATTGTAGTGCCCGATGTAAAAACTGTCGTGTTACGTTCATTGCGTTGGAATATTGCTGTGTCTATCCTATTTACCTTATTGATTCTTTCTGCGTTTTATCTCACCATACGAACCATGTTACAGCAAAAGAAAATTGGTGAGATGAAAAATGACTTTATCAATAATATGACGCATGAATTTAAAACGCCTCTTGCTACGATATCTCTGGCTGTTGATGCAATGCGTAACGATAAAGTCATACAAGACCGAGAGAAGCTGGGGTACTTTAGTTCAATTATCAAAGAGGAAAACCAGCGCATGAATCGACAAGTGGAGACGATTCTTAAGGCTTCACAATTTGAGCGTAAAGATGTTGATCTTAATTTGAAGGCAGTTTCGTTGCATGAGACGGTGCAACAAGTGGTTGATAATTTCAAATTGCAATTAGAACATGTTGGAGGACATATTACATTGTTTCTTCGTGCCAGTGAACATACGGTGTTGGCAGATTCGGTGCATTTATCTAATCTGCTAAATAACTTGGTTGATAATGCTGTTAAATATGCTCGCGAAAACGTACCACCACAAATTCAAATTGAAACGATTGGTTCGGATGCCTCTATCGTATTGCGCGTGGAGGATAATGGAATGGGGATGTCCAGGGATACACTAAAACGAATTTTTGATAAATTTTATAGGGCACATACCGGTAATCAGCATAATGTGAAGGGATTTGGACTTGGATTAAGTTATGTGAAAAATGTTACCGAAGCGTTGGGTGGTAAAATCAAAGCAGACAGTACCCTTGGTCAGGGAAGTGTCTTTACACTGGAATTGCCCTTACACCGAAATTGATTGAAATCATTTTTGTCTCCACAACAGACTGCTGTCTCCATAGCTCAAAAATCGATAATCGTTATCAAGCGCATGTTGATAGACTTTTTTCCAGTCCTCTCCAATAAAAGCCGCAATTAGCAATAGCAAGGTAGATCGGGGCTGGTGAAAATTAGTTACCAAAGCATCAACAGTTTTGATCGTATACCCTGGCGCAATCAAAAGGGCAGTTTGCGTAACCAGTTTATCTAATTTTTTCTTTTGCAAAAATTGAATTAAGGCGTCAAGCGATTGCGCAATAGAGAGACCAGCTTTTTCCAATTCATAACATTCCCATTGGGAGAGCATAGGAATTTTATCTGCTGGCTCTAGTGCTACTTTCACGCCCAGCCAATACAACGACTCTAGTGTGCGTAATGAAGTAGTGCCTACAGCAATGAGTGGACTGTCTATTTGATTACGCCACTTTTCTAAAAATGCTAGATCAACATCAATCCACTCCTGGTGCATTTCATGCCCTTGCATTTGTGCAGCTTTTACGGGTTTAAATGTTCCTGCTCCAACATGAAGTGTGATGGATTCTAGTCTGATTTTATTTTCTTGTAACTCTTCCAGTGTTTTTGGAGTGAAATGTAAGCCTGCGGTTGGAGCCGCAACGGATCCTTCTTGATTCGCATACACAGTTTGATACCGTGTAGAGTCCGATTGATTCGCTTTTCTTTTGAGATAAGGTGGAAGAGGAGTTTGTCCAAAAGTTTCCAGTACAGAGGAAAAGGGAAGATTTGCTGGCGACCAATGAAACTGAAGTATAAATGCATCTGCAGTCTTCTCAATCATTTCTACACTAAGCTCAATAGTGTCTTTTTTTTGAGTTAGTGAACTTCCTCTTTTCCATTTAGATGCTCCACCCACCAAACACTGAAGTTGTAAGGGGCTTTGATTACTTAGTGCTCTATTCATATCCTGCTCACTGTTTGCAGGCTCTAAGCAAAATACTTCGATTTGTCCTCCAGTCGATTTTTCAAAGACCAATCGTGCAGGCACCACTTTTGTTTGGTTAAATACCAAGCAGGTGCCACTCTGGAGTTGGCTGGGAAGGGTAGAAAAAATGGTATCTGTAATAACGCCCTCTTTGTAGATCAAAAGTTTTGAAGCATCTCTTTGTGAGAGGGGATGAAGGGCTATTTTTTCAGCAGGTAATTCATAGTCAAAGTCAATTACCTCCAATAGACGTGGATCAGTTTGCATACAACCAACTGTTGTTTGGGCAAAGGTCCCAAAAAATGCTTGTTTTTTTGGTGTTTTCACAGCTTATCCACCGTTATCCACAGCCTATTCACATCAAAAAATGGGATAACCGTTTCCCACCTGTTGAAAGCCTTGCTGGTAAAGGGTTTCAACTGATTTTTAATTGGGGATAAATATAGAGTTTCAAAATTTGGATTCTAGGTGGGAAAAAGTGTTATTTTGTGTCAATAAGAGGAAAAACTCTTCAAATCACTGATAATGACAGGCTTTCTTGGAGAATTTGAGGCAACACTGGACGCGAAGGGGCGTTTCTTGTTACCTGCCGGATTTAAAAGGCAGGTGGCGGGGGACGAGCTACATCGCTTTGTCATCAATCGTGGTTTTGAGAAATGTCTAGCGCTTTATACGCTTCGTGAATGGGAGCCCTTATTTGAAAAAATCAAAGGGTTGAATGAGTTTGATCCAAAGCAGCGCGAGTTCAGAAGAGCTTTTCTCAATGGGGCAACATTTGTAGAGCCCGACACTGCTGGTCGCATTTTGCTGCCACCCAATTTGAAAGCCTATGCAGAATTGGGTAAGGACATCATCATTGCATCATCAGGTAATAAAATGGAAATCTGGGATAGTAATAAGTACAAAAAGATCTTTGACTCTTTTTCTTCGGATGCTTTCAGTGAGCTGGGAAGAGACGTCATGGGAGGTGGAACAATGAATTGATTTAACACGGTGCAGTCAACGTATCACATACCTGTTCTGCTCCGTGAAGTCATTGATTCATTACAAATCCGTCCGGATGGCGTTTATGTGGATTGCACATTTGGAGGTGGCGGACATGCGCGTGCTATTTTGGAGCAGTTGGGGCCAAAAGGAAAGTTGATTGCGTTTGACCAGGATGCAGATGCGCAACAAAATCTCCCAAAGGATGAGCGGTTGCTTTTTGTTCCTCAAAATTTTCGTCATCTGCAACGCTTTCTGCGATTACACAAAGTGAGTGGGGTAGATGGACTCTTAGCTGATTTAGGAGTAAGTAGTCACCAGTTTGATGAAGCGGCGCGTGGGTTCTCCACACGTTTTGATGCGGCACTGGATATGCGAATGGATCAGCGCGAGTCTAAAACTGCGTGGCAGGTAGTTGAAACGTATTCAGAATCCGCTTTGCACAAAATTTTTGAGCAGTATGGCGAGGTGACCAATGCCAAAACACTTGCAAAAGTTATTGTTCAAGCGCGGAAGTCGCAGTCATTACGCACCATTGAGGGCTTTAAGCAAGCTGTTCATGCTGCTGTAAAGGGAAATCCGAATAAATACTTTGCCCAGGTATTTCAAGCACTTCGTATCGAAGTAAATGATGAGGTAGGTTCACTACGTGAGTTGTTACAACAATTATCTGCAGTGATGAATCCCAGAGGCCGCGTTGCTATCATCACTTTTCATTCATTAGAAGATCGACTGGTCAAACATTTTTTCCGTGCAGGTACGCTCGAAGAAAAAGAAGAAAATCCTTTTTGGTCAGCACCGGTAAAGAAGGATTGGCAATTGATTAATAAAAAACCAATTGTTGCTGGCAAAGAAGAGCAAGAAAAAAATTCACGTTCTCGCAGTGCCAAATTACGCGTTGCGGAAAAGTGTCAACCATAATTGAAATTATATCAACCAGGATGTCCACAGAAAAAGCACAAGTTGAAAATAAGCAAGACTGGAAGCGATGGCTGAATTATCAGTCTATTGTGCAGCAGGTCCCTTACTTTCTTTTTCTGGCCTTTTTGGCAGTGTGTTATATCTACAACGGACACCAGGCTGATAAAACGATTCGGGCAATCAACCGTACGGAGCGTGAGGTGAAAGAGTTGAATTATGAGTATAAGACAGTCAAGGGAGAATTGATAGCACGAAGTAAACAAAGTGAATTAATAAAAGCAGTAGAACCCCTCGGATTGAAAGAGTTGATAGTAGCACCAATTGTTTTGGTCGACAGTTCCGCTCCTCAACCGGCTCAATAAAAACAGTGGAAGTAAAAAAAGACATATTGTGGAGAGTCTATCTCTCTTTTATCGGACTAGCCTTATTGGGCGTGCTAGTGGTAGGTCGCGCTTTCTATATTCAACGAGTAGAAGGGGCTTACTGGAGAAATTTAAGTGATAGCTTACACCAACGTTTTGTAACACTTGATGCACAACGAGGAACTATTTACAGCGAAGACGGTCAGTTTTTAAGTACTTCGGTTCCCACTTTTGATATCTATCTAGATCTGTGCGCAGATGGATTACGTGAGAAAAAGGGAAAGCGATTCAGAGAAAATATTGATTCATTCAGTATCGCCCTATCTGCCTTGTTTCAGGATAAAACAGCTGCAGCTTATAAGTCCGAAATCGTAAATGCCTGGGAGAAGAAATCTCGCTATTACCCTCTCAAAAAGAAATTGAATTTTGCTACGTATAAATTGTTCCGCCAATTACCACTGGTTCGATTAGGTGCGAATCGAAGTGGGGTCATTGTGGAAACAAGTAGTAAGCGTTTGGTACCATTTGGAATTCTTGCCGGTCGCACCATTGGATTATCCCGAGAGCATCTTGCCAGTGATGGAAAAGTAAAAAAACAAAATGTTGGTATTGAAAAGAGCTACGACTCCGTATTAAGTGGGCGTGACGGGCAAAAATTAATTCGCTTTGTTTCGGGTGGTGCTGCTATTCCAATAGCTGGTTACGAAACTGAACCTGATCACGGAAAAGATGTATACACTACATTGGATCTTCGTTTACAGGATATTACGGAAACTGCCTTGATGCGAATGATGTTGCAAAGCGAGGCGCTTTACGGCACTGCAATCGTGATGGAGACAGCCACTGGAAAGATTAAAGCCATTGCAAATCTTGGAAGACGTCCGGATGGTCATTACTGGGAAGATGACAACTATTCCTTGCGTACAACAGAACCTGGCTCCACTATAAAGCTGGCCACTTTATTATCTGTTCTAGAAAAAAAGACTAGTAAGATTAGTGATCCTGTTGAAGTGGGTAGTGCAGGTAAAGCGATGGTGGGCCCTAAACTAGTATACGATGCGGAACGGTCCCCCAAGCCATTTTTAACGGTAGCCGAGTGTTTTGCACATAGTTCCAATGTTGGAATGAGTAAACTGGCGCTAAAGGCTTTTGGTAAAAATCCTAGTGAGTTAAAGGAGTATTTACAGCGTTTTCATTTAGATACTCGCTCACCCATTGATCTCATGAATGTGCCTAAGCCTCGTATGGCCCCATTGAATGAAAAGGGAAGTGCTTTGGGTAATATGCTTTGGATGAGTTTTGGATATGCATTACAAGTAAGCCCATTACATACACTCACTCTTTACAATGCAGTGGCTAATAATGGGGTCATGATGAAGCCCTATTTAGTGAGCCGTGTACAACAAGGAGGAATTATTTACAAAGAATTTACACCTACCATCATTGATGAAAATATTTGCAGACCCGATGTGATTGCAGCAGCAAAAACCTCTATGGAAATGGTGGTATCAGAAGGTACAGCACGTCGGGCTTTTGAGGGGATGCCTTTTGCAGTAGCTGGAAAAACTGGAACAGCGTTGGTAGCGGACGGACCTATCAAATACAGTGACAGAGTTTATCAGGCATCCTTTGTAGGATACTTCCCAGCTGATCGACCTCAATATAGTTGTATTGTGGTCGTACGCACCAAGCCTTTTGCGGCATCTCACTATGGCGGAACGGTAGCAGCGCCTGTGTTTCGTGAAATCGCGTTGAAAGCGTATGCATTGTTTGTTGACCGTAAGGATGCTTCGCAATTCGCAATGAACAGAGATAGCTCACTTTATTACTATGCAGGCTATGCCCCGGATATTCAAAAGATTTATCGTTCACTTGACTTGAAATACACGGATTCTATTGCAAACGGGTCATGGGGAAGAGCGTATGCCGAAAATGGAAAGGCTATTATCAAAACACAACCTGTGCGAAAGCAAGTGATGCCGAATGTGAGAGGCATGGCGTTGAAAGATGCTCTTTTTCTTTTGGAAAATATGGGCGTACAAGTACAAGTGAGAGGAAGAGGAAAAATTGTATCACAATCTATTCCGCCAGGAACTGCTTTGGACAGACCACTGCAGTTGTTGTTGGAATTGAGTTGACATAAATGAACGAAAAGTGAAGTTGATTGAATTGTTTGAACAGATTTCAGTTCAGTCTATTCAAGGATCAATGGAAACAGAGATTCTCGAGTTGGCAACTGATTCGCGTCAAGTGAAGAAGGGAACACTTTTCATTGCGGTAAAAGGAACAAAGGTTGATGGCAATGAGTTCATTGAAAAGGCTATTGCAGCGGGTGCTGTCGCAATTGTTTCGGAGCACAGCCCTCAACAACCTGTATCTGCAGTTTGGATACAGGTTGAAGATGCCACCGCTGCAGTAGGTTGGATAGCTGCTGGTTTTTATCGAAACCCCAGTGCTTCAGTGAAAGTAACGGGAGTCACGGGAACCAACGGTAAAACAACAATAGCAACCTTGCTATACAAGCTCTTTACAAGACGGGGATATACATGTGGATTAATTAGTACGGTAGAAAATCGTATTGGTGATAAAGTGGTACCTGCCACACATACGACACCTGATGCAATCAACTTGCAACAACTTTTATATCAAATGAAGAATGCAGGTTGTACGCATGTGTTTATGGAGGTGAGTTCTCACGCTATTCATCAACATCGAATTGCCGGAATTTCTTTTGCGGGTGGAGTCTTTAGTAATATCACACATGATCATTTGGATTATCATCAAACTTTTGATGCCTACATCCAGGTTAAAAAATCCTTCTTTGATCATTTGCCTACTTCTGCATTTGCGATTAGTAATGCAGATGATAAGCGGGGAAAAGTGATGTTGCAAAATACCCATGCGCAAAAAAAATATTATGCACTCAAAACCACTGCTGATTTCAAGGGTAAAATTTTGGAGAATACCTTGGAAGGATTGCAAATGGATATTGATGAACAGCCGGTACACTTTCGATTGATTGGTTCATTCAATGCCTATAATCTGCTAGCTGTTTATGGTGCTGCTGTTGAATTAGGTCTGAATAAAATGGACATATTGACCACCTTGAGTGAATTGACAGGAGCACCCGGACGATTTGAGTGTTTGGTCTCGCCTCATGAAAAGTTGATGGTAATTGTTGACTATGCGCATACACCTGATGCTTTGTTGAATGTGCTCACCACCATTAAGCAATTCAGAACACCTGATCAGCAAATTACTACTGTTACAGGTTGCGGAGGAGACAGAGATCGTACCAAACGACCCTTGATGGCAGCTGCTGTGTGTGCACATAGTGATCGAGTCATTTTTACCAGTGATAATCCACGCAGTGAAGATCCTGCAACTATCATAAAAGATATGGAACAGGGTGTAAGTGCGGCCGATCAAAAAAAGTATATCCCCATTTTAGATAGAAAGGAGGCAATTAAAACTGCCATCGCTTTGTCTAAGCCTGCCGATATCGTGCTGGTAGCTGGAAAAGGTCATGAGACGTATCAGGATGTAAAAGGAGTGAAAGAATATTTTGATGATCGCGAAGTAGTAAAAGAATGGTTTTTAAAGCTGAATAAATAAAAAGAAAGTAAGATGTTGTATCATTTGTTTGACTGGCTGAATGAAGAAGGGATTCGATTCCCGGGTAGCCGTGTCTTTGATTTCATCACTTTCCGTACGGCACTTGCTATTCTTCTATCTCTTTTTATAACACTGGTGTATGGAAAAAAGCTGATTCACTTTTTACAACGCCATCAAATTGGTGAAAGTATTCGCGAAGAAGGATTAGCAGGTCAGGCAAGTAAGAAGGGAACCCCAACGATGGGAGGAATCATTATTATTCTGGCGATTTTAATTCCCACTTTATTGTTGGCTGATCTCACTAAAGTATATGTACAACTGATGATTGTTAGTACTATTTGGATGGGAGTGATAGGCTTTATTGATGATTATCTCAAATTGAGAAGTAAGAGATTGGCACAAGAGAAAGGAGAGGAATATCGTAAGTCTAATGCAGATGGTTTGGCGGGTTGGTTTAAAATTTTAGGACAGGTTGGATTAGGGTTAACGGTAGGAGCTACTTTATATTTTAATACAGAGACAGTAATCTGGAGAGAGTACCGTGGAAAAAATCCTCAATCTGACTCTACCGTTTTTGCAAAAACTTTCAATGGGAAAACACATTACTACGTAGAAACAAAAACGCCCATTACGACTATTCCTTTTGTAAAAAACCATGAGTTTAACTACTCTAAACTATTGCCTGTTGCCTGGCGTGATTATACCTGGGTGTTATATATTCTGATTGTCATCTTCATTATTACAGCTGTTTCCAATGGATCGAATCTTACAGATGGATTAGATGGGTTAGCAACGGGCACGGCAGCTTTGATTGGTGTTTTATTGGGCGTTTTTGCCTATGCAAGTGGTAATCTGGTTTTTTCCGATTACCTCAACATTATGTACATCCCCAATCTTGGTGAGCTTTCAGTCTACATTGCTGCGATGATTGGAGCTTGTGTTGGGTTTTTATGGTACAATTCATTTCCTGCACAATTATTTATGGGGGATACAGGGAGTTTAATGCTGGGGGGTGTGATTGCAGCGCTTTCTATTATCGTGCACAAAGAATTACTAATTCCAATTTTCTGCGGTGTGTTTTTGGTAGAGTCGCTCAGTGTTATTCTCCAAGTAGGTTATTTCAAATACACCAAACGTAAATATGGTGAAGGGAGAAGAATTTTTTTGAAAGCACCCTTGCATCATCACTACCAGGTGCAGGGCTATCATGAGGTAAAAATCGTGACACGATTTTGGATTGTGACAGTGTTATTGGTGGTATTAAGTATTGTAACCCTTAAGCTTCGTTAGGCAAGAGGGTAAAAATAAAATGACAATGAAACTTGTCATCATTGGAGGAGGAGAAAGTGGAGTGGGGGCAGCCTTACTGGCTAGCCAAATGGGGTATTCGGTTTTTCTCTCTGATGGAAGCTCTTTGAAAGAAAAATATCGTAGCGAACTCCATGAGAAAGGAATTGCTTTTGAAGAAGGGCAACATGATATGGATAAAATTCTGGCTGCTGACCAAATAGTGAAAAGTCCAGGCATACCAGAAAAGACAGCTGTCATGAAAGCCGTTCGCGCAAAAGGAATTCCTGTAATTAGCGAAGTGGAGTTAGCCTATCGGTTTAAAGGAGATAGTCGCATCGTGGCAATTACGGGTAGCAATGGAAAGACAACTACAACTTCACTGGTCTATCAGTTATGTAAGTCGGCTGGCTTGGATGTAGCATTAGTAGGAAATATTGGCTACTCTTTTGCTCGACAAGTTGCACTGAAACCTCATGCATTGTATGTAGTAGAGGTAAGTAGTTTTCAGTTAGACGACATTGATCAGTTTAGGCCCGACATTGCTATCCTAACGAATATCACCGAAGATCATCTGGATCGTTACGAATATATTTTTCTTAATTATATCAAGAGCAAGTTTCGGATTACGATGAATCAACGGCCGCAGGATTTTTTCATTTACTGCGCCGATGATGAAGTGACCCAACAATATATCAGTTCATTCACTATTCAATCAACTCAACTGCCGATCAGCATGAAAAGAGAAGTACCAAATGGAGGGTTTATTAAAGACGGAGACATGTACATACGTACAGGTAATGAAGTTATGACCATGAGTGTATTTGATTTTGCGCTGAAAGGCAAGCATAATCAATACAACACCATGGCGGCTTGTGTAGCAGCGGCAACGCTAACCATTCGAAAAGATAAGATCAGAGATGCAGTTCAGCATTTTGAACAACTCGAGCATCGAATGGAATTTGTTGCGACTGTACGTGGCGTAGAGTTTATCAACGATAGTAAAGCAACCAATATCAATTCTACTTGGTATGCATTAGAAAGTATGACAAAGCCAACTGTTTTGATTTTGGGAGGCGTAGATAAAGGAAATGATTATTCATTATTACTAGAGGGTGTGAAAGAAAAAGTAAAAGCAATTATTTGTTTGGGTGTTGACACCAAGAAGATTCATGAGGCTTTTGAAGGAATAGTTCCTACTCTAATTGATACACAAGACGCTGCCGAAGCGGTACAGTTGGCTTTTCGTCTTGCCAGTAAAGGGGATGCTGTGTTATTGAGTCCAGCTTGCGCAAGTTTTGACTTATTTAAAAATTATGAAGACAGAGGGCAGCAATTTAAAAACGCTGTTCGAGATCTATAAACATGGAAACAACCAGAGACATACGATTGACCGAGCTCCGGAATAGTTTTACCACGGAACGTTTGTTGCAAAAAACAAAGGGTGATAAAGTTATTTGGGCCTTGGTAGTGCTACTTACCTTAGTTTCCTTGTTAGCAGTGTATAGTGCTACAGGCTCGCTTGCCTACAAATTTTATAAGGGTAATACAGAAGTTTATTTATTCAAACAGGTTGCATTTATTCTTGGAGGACTTCTCGTGATCTATGTGGCGCATCTGGTTAATTACACGTTTTATTCAAAGGCAGCACGAATCGTTTATCTGGTTTCAATTCCACTTTTAGTCTACACGTTGTTTTTTGGCGTAACAATGAATGAGGGAAGTCGCTGGATTCGATTGCCCTTGATTAATATGACAGTTCAAACCTCTGACCTGGCAAAACTCGCTTTATTCATGTATCTGGCTCGGTTACTTAGTAAGCGGCAAGATATGATTAAGGAGTTTAAAAAAGGCTATTTGATGGTTATCTGGCCCGTTGCGGTTACCTGCTTATTGATTGCTCCTGCCAATTTATCTACTGCATTACTCTTGGGTGCTAGTTGCTTATTGTTATTATTTATTGGAAGAGCGAGTACAAAACATTTATTAATTACCGTAGGACTGGCTTTTATTCCTATTACAATGCTGATTGCTGCTGCTGTTGTTAAACACCAGCAAGAAGAACCTGATGAGCCTATCACTGTTGTGAAAAAAGAAGAAGGAGCATTGACAAGGCGTGTGGACACTTGGGTTAGTCGAGTTGAAAGTTTTATCTATGGTAGCACGGATGTTGATACCGATGAGTACCAAGTTAATCAAGCAAAAATTGCGGTTTCAAAAGGAGGATTGTTGGGTGTGGGACCAGGAAATAGTACTACACGCGACTTTTTACCACAGGCCTACAATGATTTTATTTATGCAATTATCATAGAGGAGTATGGTTTGTTGGGAGGAGGCTTTATAGTATTTGTGTATCTGGTGTTTCTCTATCGGTGCATACGAATATTTAAGCGTTGTCCATTTGCCTTTGGCGCATTTCTGGCATTAGGACTAAGCTTTACACTGGTCATTCAGGCATTAGCTAACATGGCTGTAACAGTCAATTTGTTTCCTGTTACAGGTGTTACGTTGCCATTGGTCAGTATGGGAGGAAGCAGCTTCATCTTTACCTGTTTAGCAATTGGAATCATTTTGAGTGTGGCACGAAATGTAGAACAATTAGAGGGGAAAGATAAAGAGGGAGATGCAAAGGCAGTGGCAGCATGAGCAGACGAATCATTATAGCGGGAGGCGGGACAGGGGGGCATATTTTTCCGGCATTAGCTATTGCTGGTGCATTGAAAAAAATGGATTCGTCTATTGAAATTCTCTTTGTAGGCGCAAAGGGAAAAATGGAAATGGAAAAAATTCCGCAAGCGGGTTATCCCATCGAGGGACTCGATATAGCGGGTTTCAATAGAAGCTCTTTGATAAAGAATATTGGACTTCCCTGGAAACTGCTTAAAAGTTTTTGGCAGGTCAGAAAAGTATTGCGTCAATTTAAACCTGATGCCGTACTAGGTGTGGGTGGTTACTCAAGTTATCCTGTTCTACGATTAGCGCAGGTAAAAGGTATCCCTACATTTCTGCACGAGGCAAATTCTTATGCAGGTCGAAGCAACCAGTTGTTGGCTAAAAAAGTGAATTGTGTTTTTGCAGGTGTTTTGGGACTAGATCGATTTTTCCCAGCTGAAAAGGTTTGTTACACAGGCAATCCGGTAAGAGATGTTATTACGCAGCCTTTGCCAAGTTTGGAAGAGAGTCGTAAGCACTTTAAGCTGGATTCAAATCGACCAACCTTATTAGTTGTTGGTGGAAGCTTAGGGGCCCGTTCCATTAATGAAGCCATCAGCAATGGATTGGACCGATTATTAGCTGCTAATATCCAGGTGATTTGGCAAACAGGAAAACCCTTCGCATCACAAGCTGAAAAAGTTTGTAGTGGTAAGCAAGGTGTTTGGACGGGCGCATTCATTCAGCAGATGGAAATGGCTTATGCTGCATCCACGCTCATTGTTGCACGAGCAGGTGCGATGACCGTTGCAGAAATAGCAGTTGTAGCCAAGCCAGCCATTTTTATTCCGTTTCCGCATGCGGCCGAAGATCATCAAACCGCAAATGCAATGCAGTTAGTAAAGCGTCAAGCTGGGTTATTGATTGCTGATCATGAGGCAGCGACGCAATTGGTTTCTGCAGTAATTGAATTGTGTAGTGACGAAGAAAAACGCAAACAAATGACAGAACAAATTCGGCCATTAGGAATTCGAGATGCTGGTCAACGTGTTGCAGTCGAGTTATTGAAAAGGATAAAGGCTTAATGAAACAGATAGTCGTAAATACAGATTTGCTGCGGAGTCCATTCAAGGGTACTGAGGGGATTGATCAGATCTGTTTTGTAGGTATTGGTGGAATTGGCATGAGTGCATTAGCTCGATTTTTTTTAGAAAGAGGAATTAGAGTAAGTGGATATGATAAAACCAGAACGGCGCTGACTCAACAATTGGAAAAGCAGGGAATGAACATTCATTATGAAGATCAAATTGAGAATGTTGATAAAGAGGCGACTGTTGTAGTCTATACTCCCGCTATACCAGGGGATCATCAAGAGTTGAACTGGTATAAAAAAAATGGGTATACAGTATGGAAGCGAAGTGATTTGCTTCAACGTATAACTGATAGCTCTTTGAACATTTGTATTGCAGGAACACATGGTAAAACTACCACTAGCACATTGGTAGCGCATATCCTTCGGGATAGCCAAATGGGTTGCAATGCTTTTTTAGGAGGAATTGCGAGTAACTACGAAACTAACTACTGGAGTAGTAGGACTAATTGCTGTGTGGTGGAAGCAGATGAATATGACCGTAGCTTTTTGAAGTTGAAGCCGCAGGTTGCTGTCATCACAGCGATGGATCCAGATCATTTAGATATCTATGGTACTGCAGCAGAGATGGAGGAAGCTTTTTTGCAGTTCAGCAGTTTGGTGGCACCCGATGGACTGTTGATTTACAAAAAAGGTTTAAAGCGTGCAACAGAGCTACGGGCTAAGCAGCTATGCAGTTATCATCTGAGTGACACAACGGCGGATTGCTATGCAACAGACTTGAAAGTAGAAAAGGGTAGCTATCATTTTTCTGTTCATGTGTGTGGTAAAACACTAGCTGGTTTTGAGCTTTCAATGGGTGGATTGCATAATGTAGAAAACACAGTAGCTGCAGTTTCTATTGCGAGTATGCTTGGAATTGAGGAGAGTAAGATTAAAAAAGCGGTGGCTTCATTTCGAGGTGTGCAGCGAAGATTTGAAGTAATCTGGAAAGATGCAAATCGTGTGTGGATCGATGATTATGCGCATCACCCAGCTGAGTTGCAGGCCTTGATCACAGGCGTACGTTCGTTGTATGGAAGTAAAAAATGTACAATCATTTTTCAGCCGCATCTGTACACGCGAACAAGAGACTTGGCCAAGGAGTTTGGCGAGGCTTTATCAGGTGCGGATGAGGTGATTTTGTTGCCCATTTATCCTGCAAGAGAATTACCCATTGAGGGAGTGAGTAGTGAGTTGATTAAGCAAAATATAAATGACAAACCGGTATCACTCTTTGATAAGAATCAAGTGTTGAGCTGGTTTACTGAAGAAATGAAAAAAGAAAACGAACAAAACATAATTATAACAGCAGGGGCTGGTGATATTGACCAGTTACTGCCAACTATGAAAAATATAATAAGGTAGCGTTGAAAATAAAGAGAATTATACAGCGAATTTTATTTTTCCTTTTCTGGATAGGAATTGGAACAGGCATGACGTTATTACTGGTCGCTGCAATTGGCCGTCGTAATAAAGAGCGATTCCGTTCTTATACGATTGAAATCCAAGGGCACTATGGCGGTGCATTTTTAACGCAGGATTCTGTGGCCAGCTTATTACAAAGTCATACTGCAGGTGTGAGGGGAGAGTTGCTTTCGCTATTTAATATGCAGCAAGTTGAAATGAAATTGCAGCAACACCCATGGGTTCGAAAAGCACAACTCTATTTTGATAATCAGGATATTCTTCATGTACGAATTATAGAAAAGAAACCACTCGCACGCGTATTTACGCAAAATGGAGCATCTAGTTATTTGGATGAGAGGGGTCAGCTGATGCCACTTGCTAGTTTCCGTACTGTAAAGGTTCCAGTCTTCACAGGCATTCCCGATAGTGCGGGGGTAAAAAATAAGGATAGCCTGCTACTCATTCAAATGCGTGATATGGCGCAGCTGATTGTTAATGATAGTTTTTGGAACGCACAAGTGGCACAGATTGATCGAACAGTTGATCAGAATTGGGAACTGGTACCGGTTGTAGGTGATCATATTGTGAAATTGGGTCAAGCAACTGATTTTCCTGCACAATTAAAAAAGTTATTCATCTTTTATAAGCAAGTATTGGTGAAGTCAGGGTTTAATCGATATCGAACCGTTGATCTCCGATTCGATAACCAAGTAGTAGCCGGTTATGGAGTGGGTCCACAGGTTGATTCCATCCAATTGCGAAAAAGTGTACAGCAACTCTTACAGCAATCTCGTTTGGCAGATCTGGATACTTCAATTCGTTATTTGCCAAAGCCTTTGCAGCCATTGTTGAAAGATGATACCATTTCCGTTACTACCGAGTTAAAAAATAGTTTACCAATCGATACATCTGTTAGTATACAAAAACCCACAAAAAAAATAAACAACTAAAAAACATCCCTATGAACAACCAAAATCCCATCATTGTAGGTCTTGATATTGGGACAACCAAGATTGCAGTGATTGCCGGCCGTAAAAACGAGTTTGGCAAATTGGAGATCCTTGGATTTGGTAAAGCCAATTCCAATGGTGTCAAACATGGTCAGGTCCTAAATATTGATGAGACCATTAAAGCTATTCGTACCGCACTCGACAACTGCTTTGCCTCTAATCCAAATTTGGAAATTGGCGAGGTGTATGTGGGAATTGCAGGTCACCACATCAAAAGTTTACAGACGCGCGGAGATATGGTACGCCACCGTACGGATGAAGAGGTTACACAAAAAGAAATTGATAAGTTGATTGATGATCAGTACAAGACCTATATCCCTGCTGGTGATCAAATCATCGATGTAATTCCGCAAGAGTTTACAGTTGATAATATTCCAAACATTGCCAATCCGATTGGTTATGGAGGAGTAAAAATTGGAGCTAATTTCCATATCATCACGGGAGATAAAAATGCAATTAGAAATATCAACCGTAGTGTTGAAAAGGCAGGCTTGTTTACTAAAGATCTAGTGTTACAGCCACTTGCTTCCTCAGCAGCTGTAATGGGACAAGAAGACTTAGAGGCGGGAGTAGCAATTGTAGACATTGGGGGTGGTACAACTGACCTTGCCGTATTCAATGAGGGGATACTCAAGCATACAGCCGTGATACCATTTGCAGGTGAAAATATCACGAATGATATCAAATCAGGATTAGGGGTATTGCGTACACAGGCGGAACAAATGAAAGTGCAGTTTGGCTCTGCATTAGCAAATGAAGCTAAGTCAAATGCCTATATCACTATTCCAGGATTACGCGGAATGCCTGCAAAAGAGATCAGCGTAAAAAATCTAGCTAATATCATTCAAGCTCGTATGAGTGAGATTATGGATTTTGTGACCTATCATCTCAAGCAGGTGGGATTAGATAACAAGGCACTTAATGGCGGAATCATATTAACCGGTGGAGGTTCCCAATTAAAACACCTAATTCAGCTTACGGAGTATGTGACTGGATTGAATGCACGGATTGGATTTCCCAATGAGCATTTGGCTGCAGGGCATATTGAAGAACTGTCTAAACCAACTTACTCTACGTGTATTGGTTTGATCTTAAAGGGGTATGACGATTTTGAACATAATCGTAAAGAGTTTGATAAAGGATATAGTAAAGTTGATGTTCCTTCTAACCTGCGTAAAACAGCTAGTGGTGAATTAGAGGCAGTACCTGAAGAAACAGAAATCAGCGAAGAACAAATGAGGAAGCGCCGTAATCTAACTGGCTTCTGGAGCAAATTCAAAGACCGTATCATCGATTTGTTTAAAGAAGAAGAAGATCGTCATTTATAAACTACTTACTAACCCATTCAATAATTCGTAAACTAACTTCCATGATTCAATTTGATTTACCCACAGACAAATCATCTATCATTAAAGTGATTGGTGTAGGTGGTGGCGGTAGTAACGCTGTCAATTACATGTTCAATCAACATATAGAGGGAGTAAATTTTGTGATCTGTAATACAGATGCACAGGCGCTTGCTATAAGCGGAGTTCCTAACCGTGTACAACTGGGCCCCTTTTTAACACAGGGACTTGGGGCAGGAGCTAATCCCGACATTGGACGACAAGCTACTGAGGAATCGCTCGAAGAGATTCGCCGCATTTTAGAGGTGAATACTAAAATGGTATTTATCACCGCCGGAATGGGTGGCGGAACAGGTACAGGAGGAGCGCCGATTGTTGCAAAAATTTGTAAGGAAATGGGTATTCTTACTGTGGGTATTGTAACGACTCCATTTGCTTACGAGGGAAAGAAAAGAATGCAACAGGCCGATGAAGGAATTAGACAATTGCGCCAGCAGGTTGACACTTTATTGATCATCAGTAATGATAAATTACGTCATCAGTTCGGCAACCTTAAAATGCGTGAAGCTTTTGAAAAAGCAGATAATGTGTTAGCTACTGCTGCACGTTGTATAACGGATGTAATCAATAGTACAGGACAAATCAACGTGGACTTTGCGGATGTATGTACTGTTATGCGTAACGGGGGTCGTGCTATCTTAGGTCATGCAGAAATGGCCGGACACAACCGCGCACAACTTGCATTAGAAGAAGCTATCAATTCTCCTTTGTTAAATGATAATGACATCTTGGGTGCAAAATGGATTTTAATCAATATCAATTCTGCACGCGGTGAACATGAATTCACAATGGATGAGGTGGAAATCATTCAAGAATTATTATTAACTAAAGCAGGTCCAAATACCGATGTTATTTTGGGAATGGGTTATGATGATACTCTTGGCGATAAGTTAGGTATCACGCTCATTGCAACTGGTTTTGAACACAAGGACGTCATTCCACAACCCACTGTTGCTCGCGCAAAAGTTCAGGAAGAAGAAAAAATAGTAATGGTTCTAGGTCAGCCTGAAGTAAGCCCGGTTGCGGAAGTTGTTGCTCCTGTTGTAGCAGAGGAGGTTGTCAACACACCCACAGAGGAAGTTGATGCTCCAGTTGCGCCTGAGTCGACTGCGAGCGTTGAGCCACTTACAATGGATCCATTAATGCCTACATTGGTTGAGACACAGCCTGAACCTGTTGTTGAGTTGATCAAAGAAACGGAGGCAACTTTTTTGGCAGCTGCAGTAATTATGCCTGAGCCCGTTGCAGAAGCAGTAGCTTCTGGTGGATATCTGGCAAAGCCTGCTAATATTTATGCATCAGCTGAAGCATCAAATGAAGAGCCTGTTTCAATGGCAGTTAGTTCTTCATCTCCAGTGATTCCAACGCAGGTTGAAGAAAAAATTGATACAGCGCCTGCGCCGCTTGCGATTATTGAGCGTGAGCCTGAGGAGGCTATGGAAATGCGACTTATTGAAAGAGAAGAAGAGGTACTTCCTCCGTCTCCGGTTTTGTATGAATTGCATAGCGCACCAAAGCCTGAAATTGTGGAGCCTGCCCCTTTTGATGAATCAGAAGCACAGGAGCGTCGCGCTGCAGAACGTTTACAGAAGTTAAGAAATCTTTCCTTCAATGTAAATACTGCAGATCCTAACAATGAATTTGAAACAATTCCTGCGTACATCCGTCGGAATATGGAAATGTATAATAGTAAGGCGCAGATCGAAAATTTTTACAGCAGTTATGAGGTAAAGGAGGATTCCTCTAAACAGGGTCCCATCAGCACGCTGAATAGTTTTTTGGATGGAAAGAAGCCTGATTGATATTTACTTCAAAAGTGATTCAATAGTGTGGGTCTGTTTTTAGTTGTACCTCCCGGTTTTGTCCGGGAGGTTTTTTATGTATAGCCTCTTCTAACCGTACCTTTGTTTGTCAATTATGGAAACAGTTTTAATTGCAGGTGGAACCGGTCTGGTTGGTCAGGCTTTGACAAATCAACTTTTGTCGCAAGGGGTACATGTGATTTTATTGACCCGTTCAATTTCTTCAGCCAAGAAAAAATTTTCAGAACATCCTCTTCTAGAATACGCTGTTTGGGATCCGGCAAAGAAAAGTATTGATCAAACACTATTTTCACGTGTTCAGCATATTGTCAATCTTGCCGGGGCTGGGGTTGCTGATAAACGTTGGAGTGATGCCCGAAAAAAAGAAATTTCTGAAAGTCGCATACAAGCCGGAGAATTGATTGCAGCGCAATTGCTAAATCACTCACATACTGTTAAAACCTACATAGGTGCTTCTGCTATTGGTTGGTATGGGCCCGATCCTTCTAACCATCGTGCAGGTTTTATCGAAACAGACCCTGCGTACACAGATTTTTTGGGGACTACCTGTGAAAAGTGGGAGGCTAGTGCTGCTTCGTTGCATCATATTGGAATTCGTTGTGTCACTTTTCGAATTGGGATCGTGCTGACACCAAAGGGCGGGGCACTTCGAGAGTTTTTAAAACCATTGAACTTTGGAATAGCAACTATATTAGGAACAGGCAAACAAGTGGTGAGTTGGATTCATCTCCAGGACCTGGTTTCTCTTTTTACGTTTGCCATTTACCATCCACCAGTGAAAGGTATCTATAATGCTGTAGCTCCTCAGCCTGTATCTAATCATGAATTGATTCGCACATTGGCGTGGGCACGGGGTCGGTTTTTCTTTCCTCTAAGGGTTCCTGCTTTTGTATTAAAGGTTGTGATGGGTGAAATGAGTATTGAGGTTCTCAAAAGCACAACGGTCAGTGCAGAAAAAATTTCACAGGAAGGGTTTCAATTTCGATATCCTTCTATCCGTGAAGCGCTCTCTTCTTTTTTTTAATTGCGAATCGGTCTACCGGTTGTTAAGACACTCTGAATTCGCTCCAATGTTTTTTTCTCTCCACATAGTGAAAGAAATGCTTCACGCTCCAGATCCAATAGATATTGTTCATCAACTTTTGTAGGTTCGCTCAGCTCTCCACCGCACATTACATAAGCTAATTTTTTTGCAACTAATGCATCGTGATCTGTGGCATAACCTGCTGTTTTCATTGCGTGTATTCCTGCATATAACGGACCAAGACCGGCTTTACCTAACACCGGTATAGATTTTTTCTCAACGGGTCTGCTGTATCCTGATTTTTGTATGTTAAGAACCGATTGTTTGGCCGCAGCGATTCGTCGATTTGTATTTAGAATAACTTCATCTACTCCATTTCTATAAATTCCCATGGTAAAGCCTTCCTGTGCAGAGGTAGCCACTTTTGCAGTTGCAATATGCATGAATCTATTTTTCAAGGTTACTGTTTCTGGCTCATCTGCATGCATTTCCTCGCCAGCACGCAATACAAATTCTTTTGTTCCTCCTCCACCTGGTATCAAGCCTACGCCTAATTCTACTAGGCCTGAATAGGTTTCTGCAGTGGGGCAGCATTTATCTGCGTGTAGATTTAATTCACAACCGCCGCCTAATGTCAAACCATGCGGAGCAACCACTACAGGTATTCCGGAGTAGCGCACGCGCATCATCGTTTGTTGAAAATAACGGATGGCTACATTCAATTCATCATATTCTTGTTCAATTGCCATCATAAATATCATTCCCACATTAGCACCCGCAGAAAAATTTGCGCCTTCGTTTGCAATGACCAAGCCCTGAAAACCTTCCTCGGCTTTCTCTACTGCGGTTTGTATTCCTGCTAACACATCGGCTCCTATACTTCCCATTTTTGTGTTCCACTGTAATCCTAATACATCATCACCCAGGTCAAATAATTTGCAAGAACTATTTTTCCATACAAGATTTTTTGCATGGTGCGTCATCACTAAAAAGTCAGTCCCTCCTGGAAGCTCTTTATAATCTCCGGAGAGGGGATCATAACATAGTCTTTTTCCATTTTGTGACTTATAAAAATGGGTATTCCCCTTGTTGATCATTTCTTTGACCCAGGGCGCTACGCTAGAACCTCCCTTTTCGATGGCTTCAACTATTTCTTTAACCCCCAATAGATCCCAGGTTTCAAAGGCGCCAATTTCCCAGCCAAAACCTGCTTTCATAGCATCGTCAACGCGATACAATTCATCACTAATTTCAGGTATCCGGTGTGAGATGTAAGAGAAGAGTAAGGTGTGCAATTGTCTAAAAAACTCACCGGCTTTATCAGGTGCAGCCTGTAACATTTTGATTCGAGTCGCTAATTCGTCTATAGGTTTAACGGCATCTAGCGAAGCAAATTTTGGTTTTACTCTTGGTTTATATTCTAACGTAGAGAGATTTAAGGTTAAGATCTCTTTTTTTCCTTCTGCTGTTTTTGTTTTTTGAAAAAATCCTTTTCCTGTTTTATCTCCTAGCCAATTATTCGCAACCATTTTTGTTAGCCACTCCGGAATAGTAAAAAGCGAGCGGGCCTCATCTGTAGGGCAGTTATCGGCCACTCCTTTTGCAACTTTCACTAAAGT
>DDPN01000143.1:0-5373 GCA_002342205.1 Chitinophagaceae bacterium UBA2467
ACTTTCAACTCACGATTCTCATAACCAAGAATCACACAGTCTACCGATACAGCAATATTGAAATACTCCTGGTGACTTATTTTCTCTGTTTCGGCATTTTTTAACCGAGTAATAACTCTTTCCGGCATACTAATTGGTTAATGAATGACAAAACGAAGTGTCTTTGTAGTACCCGCTACTGTACAACGAATAAAATAATTACCAGCAGGAAGGCTTTGCAATTTTTGTTGCAGTGCGATTCGTTGAACACCACTATTTAATTGACCACTGTAAAGAAGGCCAAGATTTTGTCCCGCTACATTGTATAGTGTGGCTTGCACCAACCCGGCAGCTGGCATTTCAATATATAAATCCATTGCCGCCGTTCCAGTAGTAGTACGATTAACCAAGTTGGGTAATAGTTTTACCACCAAACTTGAAACAGGATTTCCACCCCCGCCACTTCCTCCGCCACTATTTGTGATATTTCGGTTGACATACACTTTGTATTCTCCTGGTTGTAGTAAGATAGACTGTCCACTTCCTGTAGCAGTAAAAGTGCTGCCGGTGAAATAATCATACCAGGTTCCGGCATTAGGAAATGTAATGGAAGCTTGTGAAGCAGCTACATCAAAATTTCCTAATACCATAATATTGGAAGTATCCGTAGTGAGTTGCAACCACTTAAAGGGTCCATTGAAAGAATGAACAACTCTATCAGAATAAAAATTGTTTTTGTATAGAGGATGCTGACGTAATTGATTCAGCTTACTGTACACAGTGAATAAAGCTGCACGATCTGGAACCTGCTGATAATCCCACTTTATTGGTTTATTAGAAGTACGACAGTTGTTATTAACGGTTCCATCTGGGCAATGATTGATAGAATAGTCATACCCCAGTTCTCCAAATTGCCAAATCATACGTGGACCTGGAATCATCATGCCAAACGCCGCCGTTAATTCCATTCTCTTTAATGCGGTAGAAAGACTACGAATGTTATAACTACCCAATGAATTACCAAATTGCAACGCTTTATACATCAAACGCTCTTCATCATGGCTTTCCATGTATCCAACTAAATGAGGCTTTGTCCAGCCACGCGCTGTGAAGATATTCCCACTGAAATTTGAATTAGGTAAAAATCCCATTGCAGCTTCCTGAAAATTATAAGTATTATTTCCCCATAGTAACATGCCGTAATTAGAGAGTTCGATTTCTTCAGTATTGTCTGCAAAGTGTTCAAGAATTACATAGCTGCCTGGCGATTTCAATTGCATGGTATCATAATAGCGCTTCCAAATCGCAACACGACTTGCATCATATCGTCCCCATGCCGCTACATCAGAACCAGTATTTACCTGCGTAAATCCTTTAGAAAGATCAAATCGGTAGCCGTCCACTTTGTACTCTTTCAACCAATGTTCCATTACGCGGCTACTGAAATAACGTGTTGCTAAACTTTCATGATTAAAGTCATTGAACACATTAAAGGGATGACGAGCCGTTTCGTTTAACCAAGGATTATTGGCTGCGGGTTGATTACTGGAACTGTTCCAATAAAGCGCGGCCAATGGGTTGTTGCCCGTAGTATGATTCAATACCATATCTAAAATCACAGCAATTCCACGCCGATGACAACTGTCGATAAATGCTTTCAATGTATTCTTGGGTCCATAATATTTATCGGGCGCTAAAAAATAGGCAGGATTATAGCCCCAACTTTCATTGCCATCAAACTCATTGACAGGCATCAACTGAATGGCATTAACACCAAGACGCTGCAAATAAGAAAGCGTATCGCGTAATGTTTTCCAATCGTGATTAGCTATATAATCACGCAATAACAACTCATAAATAATCAAGCCTCTTTTATCGGGGCGAGTAAACGTAGGTACACTCCAACTATACGTGGGTTCACTAGTTTGTAACACACTTACAATACCCGTTGTTCGTCCTGTTGGGTAAGGCTTCAAACCCGGAAATGTGCTACTAGTAATATACTGATCATTCCAGGGGTCCAATACTTTTTCAGCATAAGGATCACCCACTTTCAATGTGCCATCTACCAAATACTGAAAAGCATATTCCGTTGCCGGCGTAAGTCCAGTAATTCGTAGCCACCAATAATTTCCATCTGGTGTTTTATTCATAGCATAGGCAGATTGTTCTTGCCAATTACTATTGGGAAAATCTCCAATTACAGACACTCTTGATTTTCCAGGAGCGTATAGCACTAAAACCACGCTGGTATTACCCGCTTCATAATTAATTCCATCACGAACACCAGCAGGAAGCGGCGCTGTAGTGACTCCGCCACTCACAAAAAAGCGTAGTGTGTCACGCTTGGTAACTGAACCAGCAATCGCTTCGGCAATCATAACTTGATCTCCTGCTGTGTTAATGACAGCGTTAGCTGATAATGTAGTTACATTACTACCCGACTGAAGTTGGGTCCCATTATAAAAAAGCTTTAACGACGAAGCCGTTGTACTGGTAATTGCAGTAAGAGGTAGCGATTGCCCGATTTGTAAATTGAGGGGCTCGGGAGTTAAAACAGAGGTAGGCTGATAGGGTGGATCTGAAAAACGAACCTGCAACTCCGATGAATAAACAGGGATATACATATCAGATCCGTCCGTATTTGTTTGCTTGAGCGAGCCATTTCCATTTCTAAAAAGAATAGCAATCTTTAAAATAGTTTCATTGGCTGGAACACCGTAAAAAGCACGGATATTAGAAATATCATAACGCCACTTATTATTACCCAGCGAGGTAGCCTGTAATCCAGCGATGAGCTGTCCCCATGGATTTTGAGATCCAAACTTTACATATTTCCAATCGCTTGCTGAAGTACTAAGATTAGTAATTACACCGGTATGAACATACACATCACTGGTGTTGGAATAATTGTTTAATCCTCTATTTCCTTTGGTGGCATCAACTACAATAGAAATATTATCTGCCTCTTTGGCAAAAGAGGGGGTCCAGGTTAATAGTTGAGAATACGAAGAAAGTACAGACCCAAGGGTCAATAGTGCAAGCAGGAGACTCCTTTTCATATGAAAGCGATTTCGGCGAGTTCGAATATACTAATATGTATTTAAAACACATTAAGCATTTGTAATTTTAGGATAGCTTAGCGCCCAATATGTACACCAAGGAGCAAACTGCAGCGTGGCAAGAAGCCACCCGTGAATTACTGGACCGTCTTTCCAAGGGAATTGATAAGCAATCAGTCAACTCGCTTCGGGGTGTATTGCGATTTCATGAATACCGTTATTATGTGTTGAATGATCCACTAATTGCCGATGCAGAGTATGATCGCCTGTATAAAGCATTGGAGAAAATTGAACAACAAAATCCTGAAATAATCACGCCGGATTCTCCGACCCAACGAGTGGCACTTGGCTTAACGAAAGATTTTCCAACTGTTCAGCATTTAGTACCCATGTTATCGTTAGATAACTCATATAATGCCGAAGATTTGTTGGACTTTGACCGAAAAGTAAAAGAAGGAGCCCAACTAGATGAAATCGAATATTGTGTAGAACCCAAATTTGATGGTGGAAGCATTTCGCTGATTTATGAAAATGATATGTTGGTGCGTGCAGCTACCCGTGGTGATGGTGTAGCTGGCGATGAGGTCACTACTAATATTCGGCAGATCCGCTCAGTACCTCTTTCAGCAGCTTTTTCATCGATAGGAATTGAACAAGCAGAAATAAGGGGTGAAGTGCTAATCAATAAAGACAATTTTAGCCGCTACAATGAGAGTCTGATAGAAGAAGGACTTCCACCATTGGCAAATCCCAGAAATGCAGCAAGTGGAACTTTACGATTGAAAGATCCAAAAGAAGTAGCGAAGAGAAATCTGGAAGTATTTGTATATCATCTTAGCTTTTTTACATTGAAAAAAGAAGGAGCCACCCCTTCTACATTACTAACACACGCTAACACGCTACAACTATTATGGGACCTGGGTTTTAGAAGTCCTGAAAAGGAAAAAAAAGTATTTAAAGGAATTGCTGCTGTTATTGATTACTGTAAAGAGTTTGAAGAAAAAAGAGATAATCTCCCCTATGAAATTGATGGCATGGTGATTAAAGTGAACTCTATTCCACTACAAGAAAAATTAGGAATGACTTCACATCATCCCCGCTGGGCCGTTGCATTTAAATTCAAAGCAAGACAAGCAACTACTCGTTTAACGGGTATTGAATTTCAAGTTGGAAGAACCGGAGCCGTAACACCCGTTGCAAAATTAGAACCCGTTGCAGTAGGTGGAGTAATAGTATCCAGCATCTCTGTGCACAATCAAGATTATATCCGTGAAAAAGATTTGCGCATTGGAGACCAGGTATTAATTGAGCGAGCCGGTGATGTTATACCGCAGATTGTAAAATCACTGGCAGATGTTCGTACAGGAAATGAAAAGAAAATTACTTTTCCTACCAAATGCCCCGTTTGCTCCAGTACGTTACATAAAGAAGAAGAGGAAGCGGTTTGGCGTTGTATCAACTTGGAATGTCCCGCACAGGTTGCAGAAAGAATTATTCATTTTGTGAGTAAAGACGCCATGGATATTCGTGGACTTGGAGAGGCGAACGTGCGAAAATTTATTGAGTTAGGCCTATTAAAAGATATCCCTGGTATTTACTCATTGGATTTTGAAAAGATCAGTCAGCTGGAAGGCTATGGCAAAAAGTCTGTAGATAATTTAAAAGCCGCGATTGAGGGCTCAAAGCAACAACCGCTGCATCGTTTAATCTATGCACTGGGTATCCGATATGTTGGAGAAACTACAGCAAGAACGCTTGCACAAGCTGTTCATCATTTAATTGACTTCCGCACACTTTCGCTAGATCAATTACAAGAACTAGAAGATGTGGGAACAAAAGTTGCAGAAAGCATTTATAGTTTTTTTCAAAATGGGGGCAACATCGCGCTGATTCAACAACTGGAAAAGGCGGGCCTTACATTGCTAAATACAAAAAAAGAAATTGTCACTGATGGCAATTTATCAGGCACAACTTTTTTGTTCACGGGTACATTGACCGCACTTAAAAGAAGTGAAGCAGAAGAATTAGTAAGAGCGCAAGGAGGACAGATCTTATCTGGCGTAAGTGCAAAACTAAATTATCTCGTAGCCGGTGAAGAAGCTGGGAGCAAGTTAGAAAAAGCAAAAAAGATTAATTCGATCCGCATTATTAGCGAATCAGAATTTCTGCAATTGATTGGAAAATAACTTTAACTAATCAACCCTTTTTGCAACAAATACTCTGCAATTTGAATAGCGTTGGTAGCAGCTCCTTTTCTCAGATTATCAGACACAATCCAAGCATTCAACGTTCGTGGTTGGGTTTCATCACGACGAAGTCTTCCTACAAAAAC
>DDPN01000143.1:5387-21224 GCA_002342205.1 Chitinophagaceae bacterium UBA2467
TGTTGTAAAAGCTGACGGACTTCCTGAAGATCAAATTCATTTTCAAATTCAACGTTCACACTTTCACTATGTCCACCCATTACAGGAATACGAACAGTGGTGGCGGTTACGCGTATCGAATCGTCGCGCATGATCTTACAGGTTTCTTTCACCATTTTCATTTCCTCCTTGGTATAACCATTTTCTAAAAACACATCAATCTGTGGAATGACATTGAGGTCAATCGGATATTTATAGGCCATTGGATAAGACTCACTGGAAGAAGAAACAGCTTTGTTGCGTTCTCCCATTAATTGCTCCACTGCTTTTACGCCTGTACCTGTTACACTCTGGTAAGTACTCACCACAACTCGTTTGATTTTGTAACGCTTGTGCAGGGGTTGTAAGGCAACCACCATTTGTATAGTAGAGCAATTGGGATTTGCAATAATCTTATCTGTTGCTGTCAATATATCTGCATTAATCTCAGGAACCACCAATGGCTTGGAAGGGTCCATGCGCCACGCTGAGGAATTATCAATAACAGTGATGCCAGCTGCTGCAAATTTTGGCGCCCACTCCAATGAGGTAGAACCCCCTGCAGAAAAAATAGCCACAGCTGGTTGTAGTTGAATGGCGGTTTCCATTCCAACCACTTTATAGTTTTTTCCTTGAAATGTTATTTCTTTTCCTACTGACTTTTCAGAGGCAACAGGTATTAATGTAGTGATAGGAAACTGACGCTCCGCCAACACTTGTAACATTTTTGTTCCAACCAAACCGGTGGCTCCAACAACAGCAACTTTCATTTTATGTGGTATTAAAACGCGAATGTAACACGCAAGCTGATTCACACCGAGTAATTAGTGAAAAAAAACAATTCCATGACTTGCATTTTGTGTGAACACTTGTTAGTATTTGTAGATGAAACCGCACCTCTATTTTTTACTGACACTCTTTTGGTTGATGGCAACCAATTGTAGTGTCGGTCAATCACATCATAGCTTAATCATTAATGAGATTATGGCAGATCCGAGTCCAGTTGTTCAACTTCCCATATACGAATGGATAGAAATCAAGAACAACTCAAGAGAAACTATTCAGCTGTCTGGGTGGAAATTGGTAGCTGGCAACTCCGTGAGTAGCTCATTTCCTTCCTATTTATTGCCCCCGGATAGTTTACTCATCGTGTGCAACACCCCTGCAGCCCTATTATTAAAAAACTATGGGAGCGTCATTGGTCTTTCCTCATTTCCTGCACTCAATAATGAAGGAGAGACTCTTTCTTTACGAGCCCCTAATGGAAAAACGATTCATGCAGTAACCTATTCCCCAACATGGTATGGTGTTTCCTGGAAACAAGAAGGGGGCTGGTCTCTAGAATTAATAGATAACAATGCTGCATGCTGGTCAACTGATAATTGGACCGCTAGCATTGATAGTAAAGGAGGTAGCCCCGGAAAACCAAATAGTCAGACCGGAAAAACAATACCCCGTGCAGCATTGGCACCCTTACATGCCTATGCCTTAGATGCAAAAACTATTGTTACTTCTTTTAATCGTGCTGTTGATAGCAATTCAGCTGTCAATAAAGTGGCCTACGCTTTTACCAGGGACTATGTTGCTGAGTCAATCCGCATTCTTCCACCAGCCTATGATCAGGCAATTATTACCCTCAATAAATCCTTGGAGCCTGACTCCATTTTGACAATGACACTCACTTCAATTATGGATTGTGGATTCGGTAAAATGAGTCAACCCTTCTCCATTCAAACTGGTTTGGCCACGGCTGCGCAAAAAGGGTCATTGTTCATCAATGAGATTTTATTTAATCCCCGCCCAAATGCATTTGATTTTGCGGAGATCGGCAATAAAAGCAAGCAACTGATTGACCTTTCTACCATTTTAATCAGCAACCGAACAAGTGCCGGACAATTAGGAACCTCCTATAAAATTAGAGAGACTCCACTTCTACTTTTCCCTCATCAACTTCTTGCCCTCACAGAAGATACCAGTTCGCTGAAGCGAGAGTATTTGATACCCGCAATCGCACAATTATGCCAAGTAAAACAAATGCCGACAATGCCTGACGAGGAGGGCAGTTTAGTGATGCTTACAATCAACGGAGACATTATAGATGAAGTGCATTACAATGAGAGTTGGCATTTTCCACTGCTTCAAAGTAACGAGGGAGTTTCGCTGGAGCGAATCGATCGAACAGCCTCTTCTACAAACCCTTCAAATTGGCATAGCGCTGCATCAACAGAGGGATTTGCTACCCCCGGAAGAAAAAACTCACAAGAGAAACTGACAACCACTTCAACTGCCCTCTTTGAAATAATACCGGCTGCCTTTTCTCCGGACGGTGATGGGTGGCAGGATTATTGTCAATTAAGCTACACAACACGTCAAAACGGACAAATGGCTAGCATCACTATTGTAGATGCTTCAGGTAGAATTGTCAAAAGGTTAGTGCCACAAGCGCTATTAGCAACCAATGGTTATTTTAGTTGGAACGGGACGGATGAAAAGGGGCAACTATGTGTGCCAGGAAATTATTTATTTATTGTCGAGCTATTTGATCTGAATGGAAATAGGAGCAAAAGACGATTACCAGTTGTGGTAACCTATAGTTTTAAAAAAGTTTAACACCCTCATTTTTCAGATAATGCAGCGAATCTTAACTTGCGCAGGTCTTTAACTACTACTATGAAACCAACAAAAATTATCATCGCTCTTTTTACAATCGGCTCTGCCTTATTTAGTATTCAAACGCAAGCACAGCGATTACCCAGCAAATTTCCAGAAGCGGCTCCTCGTCAAAATGTTTATGTAGAGCTAGGAGGAAATGGAATTGCGTTTAATGCGATGTATGAAAATCGTTTCCGGAAAGCCGCAGATGGTGCAGGTTTTAAAGTTGGTCTTGGAGGCTTTACGAGTAATTATGAAAAAGTTTTCACCTTACCGGTAGGCGTGAATTGGCTTTTAACTAAAGACAACAAACATTTTTTTGAAATGGGCTTTGGCGCCACATTTCTTCACTATGAAGACAAATTTGATTGGGGATGGCCCGGTGGAACCTATAATCCTTATCCTGTAGACGTAGCCGGACTTACTATTGACGCGAAGAACTCCGTATTTGGTCATCTAACACTTGGATACCGAAGACAACCTTCAACAGGAGGTATCATGTGGGGTGTCGCAGTTACACCACAGTTTAATCAAAATGGATTCTGGCCAGTATGGTTTGGTCTAAAATTCGGCTATTCCTTTTCCCGCAAGTAGTCTAGGAAAGTTGAATATCAAAATTCACCAGGTCTTGGAATAAACGGATACGACCGTTAATATCATCTTGACTAACCTCTTTTAATCGAGTAGGTCCGAATTTCTCTACACAGAAGCTGGCCAATGCAGATCCTACAATGATGCCGCGCTTCATGTTGTCAAAAGAGACATCGCCTGTTTTTGCAAGATAGCCCATGAATCCTCCAGCGAACGTGTCGCCTGCTCCTGTTGGATCAAATACATCTTCGAGCGGAAGTGCGGGAGCATAAAAGACTTGGTCACCATGGAACAACAAAGCGCCGTGTTCTCCTTTTTTAATAATCAAGAATTTGGGACCCATGTCCATGATGGAGCGAGCTGCTTTAACTAATGAAAATTGCCCCGATAGCTGACGTGCTTCACTGTCATTGACCATTAGCATGTCTACATACTTCAAAACAACTTTCAGATCGGCCATTGCAGTTTCCATCCAAAAATTCATGGTATCCATCGCAATGAAGCGCGGACGGGTACGTAATTCCTGTATAACATTCAACTGAAGTTTAGGAAGCAGGTTGCCCAACATCAAAAATTCAGCACCTTGGTATGATTCAGGAACTTTTGGATCAAAATCCGCCAACACATTCAAATCAGTAACAAGTGTATCTCTACTGTTCATGTCTTCGTGATAACGGCCTTTCCAGAAAAAGGAAGGTTTATCGGGCACAATTTCAACCCCATCTAATTCAACACCACGCGCACGCAAATCATTTAACTCCTCAGCAGGAAAATCATTTCCAATGATAGAGATCTGCCGTACTGGCTTAATAAAATTACTAGCTGCATATGCAACATAAGTAGCTGACCCGCCTACGATGCGGTCAGTTTTTCCAAAGGGTGTTTCAATGGCATCAAATGCCATGGTTCCAACAGTAATTAATGACATGGCGCAAACCTATGCTAATTTCAGCTTATCAAAAAAGCCATTAATTCACTACCTTTCCACTCATCTTTTCCCTATGGCAAAAACCCCTAGAAAGAAGGCATCAAAAAAGGGATTGATCCTGCAAAAAGCAGCAACTCTCTTTCGCCAACGTGGCTTTGCAGCCACCTCCATGCGAGACCTGGCCGAAGTGGTAGGCATTGAAGCCGCCAGTTTATACAATCATATTCGCTCCAAAAACGAAATTCTGGAAGCGATCTGTTTTGATATCGCGAATTTATTCAATGAACACCTGGACCAGGTGGAGTCCACCAAAACCAGCAGTATTGATAAAATTGAACAAGTACTACGCTTTCACATTCGTCACATGGTCGAAAATTATGAACAGGTAGTAGTGACCGATCGCGAATGGCGTCATTTAGATGAACCGTTTCTCTCTAATTTTCATACACAACGTAGAGCTTATCGCAAACGACTGGCTTCTTTTATTGAAGAAGGCATTCAAAAAAAAGAGATTAGACCAATCGATGCACCAACGGCTGTTTTGATACTTTTGCATGCCATCAGCGGAATTGAAAGCTGGCATCGCAGTAAGAAAAAAATTTCTGCAAGAGAACTAGAAGAAAACATGCTGACGATCCTGATTGATGGACTTCGTAAAAATGACTAAGCATGTCGTTGCATTTTCATCCGTTGACTGTAAAATCAATCCGTAAAGAAACTGCTGATTGCGTTTCGATCGAATTTGAAGTACCTGCTTCTTTACAGCAAACATTCGCTTACAAACAAGGTCAGAATATTGCCATAAGAACACAAATAAACGGACAGGAAGTTCGTCGTAATTATTCCATTTGCACCTCACCACAAGAAAACAAATTACAAGTAGCTGTCAAAAAAATTGAAGGAGGTCTTTTTTCAACCTATGCAAATGATACCTTGAAAAAGGGAGAGATGTTAGAAGTATTGCCGCCCACGGGGAAATTTTATACTGAGCTACATCCGACACAACACAAAAATTATTTGGCAGTGGCGGCTGGAAGTGGAATCACTCCTGTTTTGTCATTGATCAAAACTACACTGGCTATTGAACCTACCAGTAGCTTTACACTTGTATATGGTAACCGGACGCGTCACTCCATTCTTTTTTTTGAAGAATTAGAAAATCTCAAAAATCAATACATGCAACGATTCAATCTGGTGCATGTATTAAGCAGAGAAAAGACAGACAGCCTCCTAAACTTTGGAAGAATTGACCAAGATAAACTGACGGCACTTTCAAAACTGATCGCTTTTTCAACAATGGATGAAGTTTTTATTTGTGGCCCGCGCGAAATGATTGAAACAACAAAAGAGTATCTATTGTCGGCAGGGGTACAGAAAAAAAACATTCATGTTGAATTATTCAATGCGGGTACAGCAACACAACCTTCTTCCAAAGGAGCTTCTTCGCATCAGTCCGTTGTAAAAAGCAAGATCCAGATTCAACTGGATGGACGACAAGTTGAGATTGAGATTCCACTTCACAGTGACAAAACCATCCTGGACGCTGCTTTAGAACAAGGGGCTGACCTACCTTTTGCGTGCAAGGGCGGAATGTGCTGCACTTGCAAAGCCAAATTAGTGGAGGGCGAGGTTTCCATGGATGTTCATTGGGGGCTGGAAGAAGAGGAATTAGAACAAGGCTATATCCTGACTTGCCAAAGCCGTCCTAAAACGGAGCGAATTGTAGTAGATTTTGACAGCAAATAAGGGCGAAGCATTTCACAAGCAGCCTAACGCTCGTTCGTTTTCAATAAATTTGTAGTAAATCTGATTTTAGAATGCCTACATACGATTTGGAAAAATTATTCCAGGAGCGGATCGATCAGGAAATCAAAATTGAACCCAAAGACTGGATGCCGGATGCTTATCGTAAAACTAATTTACGTCAGATCAGTCAGCATGCGCACAGTGAAATTGTAGGGATGCTTCCAGAAGGCAATTGGATTTCTCGCGCCCCCTCTTTAAAAAGAAAAGCGATCCTGCTTGCTAAAGTGCAAGATGAAGCAGGCCATGGTCTGTATTTATATTCTGCTGCTGAAACACTAGGGCAAAGCCGGGAGCAAATGATCAATGACTTACACAGTGGCAAAGCAAAATATTCATCCATCTTCAACTACCCTACTTTAACCTGGGCAGACATTGGAGCAATTGGATGGCTTGTAGATGGTGCTGCCATTATGAATCAGGTGATGCTAACCCGCACTTCATATGGTCCTTATGCAAGAGCAATGGTTAGGATTTGCAAAGAAGAAAGTTTTCACCAGCGTCAAGGGTTTGAAACCTTATTGGTGTTATCAAAAGGCACCCCTGCACAACGGGCCATGTGTCAGGATGCAATCAATCGCTGGTGGTGGCCTGCCTTAATGATGTTTGGACCCCGTGACAGCGAAAGCTCCAATAGTGATTTGAGCATGAAATGGAAAATCAAGCGCAAATCAAATGATGAGTTACGTCAGCAATTTGTAGATATGATTGCAGAGCAGGTCAAACTACTCGGTATGCAATTGCCTGACCCTGCGCTTAAATGGAACGCAGCGCGCAACCATTATGATTTTGGCGATATCAATTGGGAAGAATTTTGGCAAGTGGTAAAAGGAAACGGCCCCTGCAATAAAGAAAGACTCGAAGCCAGAAAAAAAGCATGGGAAGAAGGTCAGTGGGTGCGCGAAGCAGCTGCAGCGTATGCCGCAAAAAATAAAACCAGAAACAAAGCAGCCTGATTAAACTTTACATATGCAATTGATCAGAAAATTTTTTTACGGAGATATCCCCGATGGAGCAAGCGGAGCGGAGCAACAAACATCGGTAACAAAAAAAACAGATTGGCCTCTCTGGGAAGTTTTTATACGTAGTAAACAAGGATTAGATCACAAGCACGTAGGTAGTTTACATGCAGCGGATGCGCAAATGGCAATAGAAAATGCACGCGATGTTTATACCCGTAGAATGGAAGGAGTAAGTATTTGGGTTGTTGAGAGTAGTCAAATCGTTGCATCAAATCCACAGGAAGCAGGAGAATTATATGAACCTGCTACTGATAAGGTGTATCGTCATCCCACTTTTTATGATTTGCCTGATGAAGTAAAACACATGTAAAAAAACTTCATGCGCAACTCCATAATCGATTATACGCTTTATCTGGCTGATAGTGCACTCATTTTGGGACAGCGAAATGGTGATTGGTGTGGACATGGGCCCATACTCGAACAAGATATTGCGATTACTAATATCACTTTGGATCTTATTGGACAGGCCAGAAGTTTTTATCAATATGCTGCTTCACTAATTGGAGGTGACTCTACAGAAGATTCCCTTGCTTATTTGAGGGGAGAACGTGAATTCAAAAATTGTCTCTTGGCAGAAAGACCCAATGGAGATTGGGGACAAACGATTTTAAGACAATTTTTATTCAGCAACTTTCAGCGAGAGCTTTACACCGTTCTAACGCAACATACCGATCAAACACTAGCAGCGATTGCAGAAAAATCACTTAAAGAAGTCAACTACCATTGCAGATGGAGTAGCGAATGGGTAGTTCGATTAGGAGATGGTACCGACGAAAGTCATTTGAAAATGAAAACTGCGTTAGAAAATCTGTGGCCCTATACAGGAGAATTATTCAAAGGAGCTGATTATGAAATAGCAGTAGGCATGGATCCTTCCTCACTTCACACACCTTGGTTTAACCAGGTAGAAAAAGTACTGCAAGAGGCAACGCTTCCAATTTCTTCTACCGAACATATATTTATGCATACAGGTGGTAAGCAAGGTGTACACTCTGAGCAATTAGGATTTTTGCTGACGGAATTACAATACATGCAAAGAGCTTACCCAGGCAGCAACTGGTAATTCATGACTACAACCCATTTGTTTGAAGCTGAAGAAAAAGCCTGCTGGGCTTTAATGGACGAACTACATGATCCTGAAATTCCTGTTCTGTCACTACTAGATTTGGGAATTGTTCGCGCTATTGAAGTAATAAGTCCACCCAATCAAGAGGGCAAAATAAAAGTGACAATCACTGCTACCTACACAGGATGTCCTGCTATGGACTGGATTGCCAATGCGATTCGAATAGAATTACAAACCAAAGGATACCGGACCGTAGAAATTGAAACGAGTATTCGTCCAGCATGGACAACGGAGTGGATGAGTGAAAAAGGAAAAGAGAAATTAAAAGCTTACGGCATTGCACCTCCTGAAAAAAGATTTCAAATTCCTGGCGATGGGATTGGCTGCCCACAATGTGGAAGTAATGATACAAAGTTGGTCAGTGAATTTGGCAGCACTGCCTGCAAAGCCTTAGTACAATGTAATCAGTGCGGAGAACCCTTTGATTATTTCAAGTGTCACTAACTAGCAATTCCTACCTTCGTTAAAACAGACATACATGTCATTCATATTGTTTGAAAGGCAGGACCAAGTAGGTTTCATTACACTGAACCGTCCAGAAAAGTTCAATGCTTTTAATCGGGAAATGGCACTGGAGTTACAACAAGTTTTAGACGAGTGCAAATCAGCTGCCTACCGTGCTGTAGTAATTACAGGGTCAGGAAAAGCATTTTGTTCCGGACAAGATTTGGGTGAAGCCATTGATCCCAATGGTCCAGGCATGCAACGTATTTTAAAAGAACATTACAACCCCATCATCCTTCGCATTCGTGCATTAGAAAAACCAGTGATCGCAGCTGTGAATGGTGTAGCAGCAGGAGCTGGCGCCAATATTGCGCTAAGTTGTGATTTATGTATCGCTTCTCAACAAGCTTCTTTTATACAAGCTTTTTCAAAAATTGGATTAGTTCCTGATTCAGGTGGTAGTTTTTTTTTACCTCGACTCATTGGACTACAACGAGCAGCCGGCTTGATGATGTTGGGTGAAAAAATTTCGGGGGCAGAAGCCGCCTCCATCGGAATGATATGGAAAGCAGTAGAAGATGCTGAATTACAAAAAGAGGTAAAAGAAACTGCAGCAACCCTCGCCGCCTTACCTACCACAGCACTGGCGCTGATCAAAAAACAATTAGAAAGCAGTGCAACCTCTACCTTGGCTGAACAATTAGAACTAGAAGACAAGCTTCAACAACAAGCTGCCGCCACCCATGATTTTAGAGAAGGAGTCGCTGCATTTTTAGAAAAAAGAAAAGCAAATTTTAAAGGGCATTAAACACTAATACCATGCAAAATAATTCGCAAGCAGATGCTTTGGCGCAGCAGGTAGTTGAAAAAATGATGCAAGAAGATCGTTTTTCACAGTGGATGGGTATTGAGGTAATAGAAGTACGTGAAGGATATAGTCGAATTCGCATGACAATACGTCCAGAGATGGTCAATGGTTTTGGGATCGTGCATGGAGGAGTAACGTTTGCTTTAGCGGATAGCGCTTTTGCTTTTGCCTGTAACAACCGAAATGATTTGTCGGTGGCACTCGATACTTCGATCAATTTTACAAAACAAGTACTAGTTGGCGACCAATTGACAGCAGAAGCAACAGAATTGCATAACGGAAAAAGCACAGGACTTTATCAGATTGCAATACAAAATCAACATCAACAACTCGTAGCTCAATTCAAAGGACTTTGTTACCGTACACATAAAAATCTGATCTAATTTTTATGTTTTATTCATTCAATGGAATTAGACCCGTGGTGCATGTAAGTTCATTTGTGCATCCACAAGCCGTTGTAACCGGCGATGTACGAATTGGCAAAGATTGCTATATCGGACCTGGTGCTGCGTTGAGAGGTGACTGGGGCACCATCATACTCGAAGATGGTTGCAACGTGCAAGAGAACTGTACCATTCATATGTTTCCGGGATTGACTGTATTGCTAAAAGAAGGATCGCATATTGGTCATGGCGCCATCATTCATGGTGCGACGATTGGACGCAACTGCCTGGTGGGCATGAACAGTGTACTGATGGATCACGTACAAATTGGAGATGAATCAATAGTAGGAGCACTGACATTTATAAAGGAAGGAACGATTATACCGCCAAGAAGTTTGGTGGCAGGAAATCCAGGAAAAATTATTCGTGCAGTAAGTGATGAACAACTCAAATGGAAAACAGAAGGCACTAATTTATACCAGCAGCTCCCAGCCTATTGTAAAGATGAATTGAAAAAATGTCAACCGCTTCGAAAGCCAAAAAAACAAACACCCCTTCGAAGCTTTCACTATAAAACCTGGAAGTCCAAATCTTAATTTTACTTTGGTAGAACCTTGTCAAGTGTAGTAGCCAGTGCATCGCCTCTTAATGACTCCGCAATGATTTTACCAGTAGGGTCTACTAACACATTAAAAGGAATTCCCTGAATATTGTATAATGAAACAACTGGACTATTCCAAAATTGTAAATCGCTAACCTGTGTCCAGGTGAGATTATCTTTCATCACAGCCTTCATCCATTCATCTTTTTCTCCCTCTTGATCTAACGAAACACCCAGCACCGTAAAATTTCGATTTTTGAATTGCGCATAGGCATTAACCACATTGGGATTTTCCATACGACATGGTTTGCACCAGCTTGCCCAAAAGTCAACCAAAACATATTTACCTCGAAATGAACTGAGGCTAATCATTTTTCCGTTTGGATCCGGTAAAGAAAATTCAGGTGCAGTTTGGCCCACCATCCCCTTCGAAGAAGCAGGTTGTGTTGCCATCATGATACTGACGGCTTCTAACCCTTTGTGTTTGGGAAATGCTTCAGTTAATTTTTTTACTTGTGCTTTAGTTTCTTCCACTGTAAATCCAGTCAAACCAAATGCTGGATTACCAGCTAAACTTTGATAATAACTTATGATCATCATTGATAATGCGGGGCTTTTGCTAACACCCAGCGCTCGTTCAGTGATAACACGAAGTGAATCAACTTTGCCCTTCAATAGTTGACTATTGAATTCCAGCAAATAAGACTGTAAAGCCGAACTAGCTACTGACCCCTTCACCTCATATCGATCAGTCATTACCTTGCTTACCGGATCAAAAAAAATCTGGAGATCTACTTTTTTTCCATCGTTGATAACCGATGCAGCCGGATAATCTTGTTTATCGATTCGTACATTGAAAACAGTCTCTTCCGTTACTTTAGCACGCAACACAAAAGATCCATCTTTATTGGGACGTACCGAATCAACGGTTACTGGCTGCATTGTTGCCATTGGAATTTCTTCGAGATAAACCATAGAGGGACTCATCCTATTTACCTTTCCATTCACAGTAAATTGTTGATCCCTCAGGCCACTACAAGATGTAAGAAATAACAAAGCAGCCAGCAGTAAAATTGAAGTATTTTTCATTTGCTTAAATTAATCAACTTACAAGAGTGCCTTAACAGCTGCAATCACTTGATCAAAGTGATTGATTTCCTGTCCTCCTGCCGTTGCCAATGTTTTTTGTCCACCGCCACCTCCTTTGATTAGTGGCGCAACTATTTCCTTAATTATTTTACCAGCATCCAGCCCTTTCGCCTTACATATAGAGTCTGCAATACTTACTGCCACCGCAGCTTTACCGCCAATGTTTGCACAAAGAATAGCAACCTGTTCCGGCTGGATTAGTTTTAGTTCGGTGCAGATTTTTTTGAGTGCATCTGCATTACTCACCTGTATAGTAGCCCCAATAAATGCAGAGCCATTTACAGTTTGAACCTGCGCAGTAAGTTGCTGTGCCAGGGCTTGCAATTGTTTTGTCTCTAGTGCTTCGAATTGCTTTTTAAGTTCGGTATTATCAGTTTGTAATTGCTCGATAGCACGAAGAATATCCTTAGGATTTTTTAGCGCTTCACGCACTTGTTGTACTACAGACAACTCGGCATTCACAAAATCTTCTGCCTGTTTTCCGCAACATGCTTCCAAACGTCTTACTCCCGCTGCTACTGCCGCTTCACTCGTGATTTTGAAAAGTCCTAATTCGCCAGTAGATCCCACATGTGTTCCTCCACACAATTCAATGGAATATGAAGGATCAATGATTACAACACGCACTGTATCTCCATATTTTTCACCAAACAAAGCCATTGCACCTAATTTCATGGCTTCATCTTTTGGCATTGACTTGATCACAACCGGAATATTCTCGCGGATTTTTTCATTCACGATTGCTTCCACTTTTGCCAACTCCTCGGTTGTCATCTTTGCAAAATGAGAAAAGTCAAATCGCAAATTTGACGCATTGACCATCGAACCTTTTTGTGCCACATGCGTACCCAATACATTGCGCAATGCAGCATGCAATAAGTGGGTAGCACTATGGTGATAGGCTGTGGAAATTCGTATAGTGCCGTCTACTTTAGCAAGCACAGACGCAGCTGGGTCAGTAGGCAATTGCTCAGTATAATGAACAATCAAGTCATTATCCTTCTTTGTATCTACTACTTCAATAGCCTCTCCGTCAAAATAAAGCCAACCTCTGTCTCCTACTTGTCCTCCACTTTCTGCGTAAAATGGAGTTTGCTGAAGTACCCATTGATAGCCTTCTTTTCCTTTTGCTTTAACAGAGCGGTATTTTAAAACTTTTGTGTTGCTTTCTAATTGATCATAGCCCACAAAAACATTGGACCCTTCTTCAAACACAACCCAATCACCGGCATCAATAGCAGTTGCTGCACGACTACGATCTTTTTGCTTTTTCATCTCCGCCTCAAAACCGGGTTCATCTACCTGGAGTTTATTTTCAGAAGCGATTAATCGTGTTAGGTCAATGGGGAAACCATAGGTATCATACAACTCAAAAGCAGCAGTTCCGGGAATCACGCCTTTGCTGGATTGCATCAATTCATCAATTCGTTTCAATCCTTTTTCTAATGTTCGCAAAAATGCTTCCTCCTCTTCACGTACAACACGTCCAACAAAATCAACCTGCTGTTGTAATTCTGGAAACACATTTTCAAATTGTTTGGCTAATACTGGTACTAATTGAGTCAACAACGGTTGCTTGTACCCCAAATAGGAATAGTAATAGCGAACTGCTCTTCGCAGAATTCTTCGAATAACATACCCAGCTCCCGTGTTGGCAGGTAATTGTCCATCGGCAATTGTAAAACTAATAGCCCGAATATGATCCGCTAACACACGAAAGGCAATTGCCTGTTTGCTGTCAGAGCCATCATATCTTACCCCTGTAATTTTTTCAACCTGCTGAATGGTGCCACTAAAAATATCAGTATCGTAGTTGGATGTTTTTCCCTGTAAAACGCGTACCAATCTTTCGAGACCCATTCCTGTATCTACGTGCGTAGCAGGAAGCGGCTCCAGTGTTCCGTCTTTTTTACGATTGTATTGAATAAATACGTTATTCCAAATCTCAATCACCTGCGGGTGATCTTTATTCACTAATTGTTGCCCTGGAATTTTTTTTCTTTCTTCATCAGATCGACAATCCACATGTATTTCGCTACAGGGACCACAAGGACCTGTATCACCCATCTCCCAGAAATTATCTTTCTTGTTGCCAAACACAATCCGCTCGTCGGGTAAAATCTCCTTCCATTTTTTTAATGCAATAGACGAAGGTGGTAATCCTTCCTTTGCGTCTCCCTCAAAAACAGTAGCATATAATCGGTCTTTGGGAATTTTATATACTTCCGTTAGCAGTTGCCAACTCCACTCAATGGCTTCATTTTTGAAGTAGTCACCAAAACTCCAATTACCAAGCATTTCAAACATCGTGTGATGATAGGTGTCTACCCCCACCTCTTCCAGGTCATTATGTTTACCACTGACGCGCAAACATTTTTGTGTATCGACTGCTCGGCTATAGGGTGCTTTTTTGTTACCCAAAAAATAATCCTTGAATTGATTCATTCCAGCATTGGTGAACATCAGTGTGGGGTCATTCTTCACCACAATAGGAGCAGAGGGAACGATCGTGTGTTCTTTGGAATGAAAAAAGTCCAAAAATGCCTGTCTGATTTCACTGGAAGTCATCATAAGAGTAAATACTATATTTGTTTGCCTGTGATGGCAGCAAAGGTAAGGCAATAAAAGCAGCTGTCCCCGCTATGAAAAAGGTCAAATACTACTATAACACCAACACACTCCGTTATGAAAAAGCGGTGACGCCCCTTCGGGTAAAGGTGTTACGTGTATTTGGTTTTGTAGCTGCTTCACTGGTAACCGCCTCGTTGATTGCCTACTTTGCCTTTCAATTCATTGGGTCGCCTCGGGAAAAAATGCTGGAATTACAAAACCGGGAAATGAGAGATGATTATTATGAATTAGCAGAAAAAGCCCGCACATTGGAAGAGCAAATGAAAGAGCTGGAGACCCGTGACAATGATATTTACCGAGCCATATTTGAAGCAACGCCAATTCCAGATAGTGCCAGAGCAAAAAAGATTGAAACACAAAAAGAACTAGAGAAGATTGAAAAAATCAGCAGTAAAAAATTAGCAAGCACGGTTGCAAGCACACTGGATAATCTGGTTGAACGCATCCGCGCACAACGCAATTCATACGAAGAAGTGAGTCAATTAGTAAAAGACAAAGAAAGACTGCTGGCACACACTCCTGCTATTCAGCCTGTGAGTAATAAAAACTTAAAACGAATCGCATCGGGCTTCGGCTACCGAATTGATCCAATTTATAAAACCCCCCGTATGCACCCTGGTCTTGATTTTACTGCCCCCCAGGGAACTCCTATATACGCTACCGCAAATGGACGAGTTGAAGTAGCTGGTAACAGTGGGGACGGGTATGGCAAACACGTTATTATCAACCATGGGTATGGTTATCAAACGCTGTATGGGCATATGGTGCGAGTGAAAGCCCGTGTTGGTCAAAACGTAAAAAGAGGAGAGGTGATTGGATGGGTGGGAAGCACTGGTAAATCCACAGGCCCACATTGCCACTATGAGGTAATTAAGAATGGTTCTAAAATTGATCCGATCTATTTCTTCTATAATGATCTGACTCCGGCACAATTTGACCGCATTCTGAAGCAAGCGGCCGCATCTAACCAAAGTTTAGACTAAACACCAGTTTTCCACACCGTAACTTTAAAGAGATGAAAGGCATTGCCTTTGTTATCTTTACAAGAGACTATGCGCAAAAAACCACTGACACAAATCAGTTTTGCCTTTGAAGATCTGGGTGCTGCACCGGATGAAAAAAATGAGCAACTCCTAGACCAGGCCCCTGCTGAAGTACAATCAGTGGAAACTGTTGTGCCTCCTTCTACCCCTTCACCTTCAATAGGAGTTCGCTCCATTCGCAAAAAAGAAGAGAAAGCTCCCGTTGGAAAAAGAGGTCGAAAATCCATGCGCGAAATGGCGAACCGTGCTAATCAGATTCAGGTTCCACCAGATGAAGAGCTTTTTAAAAAACAATACTACACGATTGGAGAGGTAGCAAAAATGTTTCAAGAAAACCAATCTCTAATTCGCTACTGGGAATCAGAATTTGATATTCTGCAACCAAAAAAGAACAAGAAAGGAGATCGCTATTTCAGACCCGTTGATGTAAAAAATTTAGTGTTGATTTACGACTTATTGCGCAGAAGAAAATTTACCATAGAAGGAGCCAGAGATTTTTTAAAGAAAAATAAAAAAGCAGAAGATAAATTCACATTGATTCAATCGCTACAACAACTCCGTTCGTTTTTAATAGAAAT
>DDPN01000143.1:21277-30650 GCA_002342205.1 Chitinophagaceae bacterium UBA2467
ATCAGTAAGGGAATGGCCCAAACACATTATGAAACACTAACGGAAAGACCCAATGAAAAATCATTAGTGGGTTTTATTTCTAAAGAAATTTTACAAGCCGAACCCTTTGCGTCTTGGTTTCAAGAGAATTTCACTGCCTATCAAGCGCATAAGCAAGGGCTAGCCACTTTTACACACTATCGCGACTCTATACAAGTACTTGCATTCATGGGAACCTGGTGCGATGACTCACATTTTATTATTCCGCGTTTTTATGCTATGGCTGCACAAGCCGGATTTGACGAAAAAAGATGTGTGCTGATTGGGGTTAATCGAAAAAAAGAAAGCTGGGGAGATCTAACTAAAACACTAGGCATAATTAATGTACCTACGTTGATTGTTTTCAGAGATGGAAAAGAAATTGGCCGCGTGGTAGAGTATGGAAAATATGGTCAGTTTGATCGAGAGCTTGGAGAAATTATTCAGCAATCATTCAACCGGCCACGTTAGACCTAATGTATGTGCAGCCTGTAAGACTTCCATATTAACGGCTTCACGAATTGCATTGAAGTCGGCAATTGGAAGCGGGTCAGTGTAATAATCAATCTCCACAATAATCCGATTGGATTTTATATCACTAAGCGTAACTGAAGATTGTTGGATAGCGGTGTGTCGTAGAATCACGCGTACACGTTCTAAAAACTCTTGAATCAAATAAGGAGTGTTGGTGCTTGCCAACTCAATTTTTAAATCGGCGCGACGTTGTGTGCGTAATGAAAAATTATCCAGAATCGTGTCGACCATCTGTTTATTAGGAACCGTAACAAATGTTTTTTGCTCGGTACGAATACGAGTACTTCTTAACCCTATTTTTTCTACCGTGCCGGTGATTGCATTTACCTTAACCAAGTCGCCTGTGACAAATGGTTTGTCAAAAAATATGATAAATGAAGCGATTAAATTTTCTAGACTCTCTTTTAGCGCCAATGCGATAGCCGCACCTACGATACTCAGTCCTGTTAAAAGTCCTCCAATATCAAACCCAAAAGCAAATCGAAGGATCATTAAAAGTGAAAGAATCAGCAATAACACTTTGAAAAAATCCTTGAAAAAAACAATGAGCTGGTTATCGGAAAGATCAGGAGTCTGACCCGCTTTCTGCTCCAAAAGAATGGCAGCAAAGTCAATTGCACGTAAGAGTAATGAAGTAAAAGACGTGATGAGTATTAGCGTACCCAAACTATTGATGAGACCCTTACTGTCAAACTTATAAATTGAAAAATTCAGCTCGGGTGGAAAATTCAACCGATACAACATGAAGACGGAAACCAAGATCAGTAAAAAACGCTCCAGCGGATCAATTACAAGATCATTGAATAGAGCCCGATCTACTTTTTGTAAGACTCCACGCAACCAGCGAAATAAAAGACCAGCAAAATAATTAGAGAGCTGTCTGCGCAGCATCCAAACCGCCGCAATAGTAAGCAGGACGGTAAAATAGTCCCCAAGCGTGTTTGTGCCCCATTGCCGTTGCCAAATGCTGGTCATAATAATTGATACTTAAATATACCAAATAAATATGTCGATGCTCTTATTGAGGACGAATGATTCGTTGCTCATCCTTTTGATAGGCCTTCAACTGAAGACTTGTTCCTTCTAATACCGCATAGGTGTCATAGCGGATCCAGTCACCCAAGTTGATATAACGAGCCTGGCCTTGTCCATTTTTTGTTTTGATGGGCCAGTCGATGGGCAAATGTCTATGACCAAATAAAAAGTAATCTACCAACGGTTGAGTTTCTAAATAATCACGGCAATAACTGATCAACCATTCTTTATCCTCCCCCAAAAAATGTTCTTCTCGATCGGCTGTTTGCGCTCTGCTCTTTTGACTGAAGTATTCAGCAAGTCCTAATCCGATTTGAGGAGGCAGTATGCCAAATAACCACTGACAGAGGGGGTTGCGAAAAATCAGTTTCAATCGTTTGTATCCCTCATCTCCCGGACCTAAACCATCCCCATGACCCAAGTGAATGCGTACTCCATTTCTTTCGATGGTTATTGGTTCAAAATAAGTGGTAAGGTTTAGTTCTTGCGAAAAATAATTGCGAACCCACATATCGTGGTTGCCCACAAAAAAATGAAGTGGAATACCTTGGTCACTGATTGAAGCCAATGTGCCTAACAGCCGCACATATCCCTTCGNNTCCCTTCGGTACCACTTTAGTATACTCGTACCAAAAATCAAAAAGATCGCCCATCAAAAAAATCTCATCGGCGTCTTTTCGAATCTCATTCAAAAAAGAACAGATCTTTTTTTCTCGCGCCAGACTTTGTTCTGCAGTGGGAGCACCCAGATGAAAATCAGATAAGAAATAAATTTTTTGAGACTTTATTGCTGACACGATTTAATTTTTACAACACGAAGATTGAAAAAAATATTCAAGTTCAGGCTTCAACTAAAAAGACATATACTTCTTTGGGCCCGTGTACACCCACTACCAACGTTTTTTCAATATCGGCCGTTCTACTAGGTCCGGTAGCTAGTGTTAGGAAAGAAGGAAAGCTTGATCCATACTTTTCACGTGCTGCCTGCATGGCATCTTTAATGTCGTATACAATTTGATCCATAAAGGCGATACAAACATGAATGGGAGCATAAACGCTGGCTGTACGACCATCTGTCTGCGCACTACTCAGTAAAATAGAACCTGTTCGTGCCACTAGGAATTCACAACCGGTAACTGCAACACTACAGTCAGCCAAATCAGTTTGTGTTAGTCTTTCCGAGAGAGATTCACCTAGTAAATTGATCAACTTATTGTCGGTACAAAAAATGGGAGCCCAGTCTTGTTTTTTTGCCAAGCTTCCAAACTGAAAAGCAAGTTCTTGCCGATTGATACAATAAATAAACTTACCCTGCAGCTGCGTAAACTGCTCTGCAAATTCAATTTCTGGTTCTTGCGGAGGTGCTGGAAAAAGATTTCCATTTTTTTCACTCTGCGGAAAAGGCATAGGCGTTTCCTGTGCCAACGCCTCGCGTATACGTTTTAAAATATTTTCTTTTGCAGGTGAAATATTCATGATGCTGGAGTAGTCTCTTCGGTGTTTTCAACATTCTCCGTATTCTCCGCACTAATTACTTTTTTATCTTCAAACGGACGCTTACCAATTAAGGCTTCCACATCACTTTGGAACAACACTTCTTTTTCTAGTAACGCATTCGCTAGCTTTTCAACTTCCTCTTTCCGGGCAGTGAGCAATTGTTTAGTGCGCTCATACGCAGTATCAATCAAATGACGCACTTCAAAATCGATCAGTTTTGCCGTATCATCGGAATAAGGTTTCGTAAATGCATTTTCTTGTTGTGGATCATAAAAACTAACATTACCCACTTTCTCGTTCATTCCATATACAGTTACCATAGAGTAGGCCATCCGCGTGATTTGTTGCAAATCATTCTGTGCCCCCGTAGAAATTTTTCCAAAGAATATATCCTCACTGGCACGACCTCCCAAGGTCATACAGATCTGATCGTTCAATTGATCTGTATTATACAAATACTGCTCTTTTGGTGTGTACTGCGCATATCCAAGTGCCGCTGTTCCTCTGGGAACAATAGTCACTTTCAATAACGGATACGCATGTTCTAAAAACCATCCGCAGATAGCATGACCTGCTTCGTGATAGGCAATGATTTTTTTCTCTTCCGGAGAAATAATCTTGTTCTTCTTTTCCAATCCTCCAATGACACGATCCACGGCATCCTGAAAATCCTGCATGTCTACCGCTTCTTTGTTTTTACGCGCAGCAATCAAGGCAGCCTCATTACAAACATTTGCAATATCTGCACCTGCAAAACCAGGCGTTTGCTCAGCGAGTTTATGTATGTCAAGTGATTTGGAAATTTTAATCGGCTTAAGATGTACTTTAAAAATATCTTCTCTTCCTTTTAAATCTGGTTTATCAATGGAGATCTGTCGATCAAAACGTCCGGGACGAAGCAAGGCGCTATCCAATACATCAGGACGGTTTGTTGCAGCCAATACAATGATTCCCGTGTCAGTACCAAAGCCATCCATCTCCACCAACATTTGATTGAGGGTGCTTTCTCTTTCATCATTACTCATCATAGCATTCTTTCCTCTGGCACGACCAATCGCATCGATTTCATCTATAAAAATGATACATGGAGCTTTTTCACGGGCTTGCTTAAATAGATCGCGAACGCGACTAGCGCCCACCCCTACAAACATCTCAACAAAGTCAGAACCACTCAAACTGAAGAAAGGAACCTGTGCTTCTCCAGCCACCGCTTTTGCCAATAATGTTTTACCGGTACCAGGAGGACCAATCAATAAAGCACCTTTAGGAATCTTACCACCAAGGTTTGTATATTTTTTGGGGTTCTTTAAAAAATCAACGATTTCCATCACTTCTACTTTGGCTTCATCCAATCCAGCCACATCGGCAAACGTGATGTTCACTTTGGTTCCTTTATCAAATAAAGTAGCTTTTGATTTTCCAATACTAAAAATCCCTCCGCCTCCAGCTCCACCGCCTGCACCACCACCCATTTTGCGCATCATAAAAATCCATATGGCAGCAAAAAGAATAATTGGCAGGATAAACTGAATAGCACTGCCTAACCAATCTCTTTCACTTTCCACATCAAATGGAACTTCATTGACTACGCTGGTAGTAGCTCCTGTAGTAACAGCTTCTCTTTTCTCTTTATAAAAATCGTCCATCGATTTTTTGAACACATCGGCACCCGTAATCTTAAATGCCATGTGCGGACCTTTTGGGTCTACCTTACCCGCTGCTTCTTTTATTTCTTTGGTATGCGTTTTACGGCCATTCTCATTGAGGTAAACTTTAACAAGCTTACGATTATCAACAATAGTGTAACGATCCACCTGGCCCTGAGCCACCATATTTCTGAACTCCAGCTCATTGATCTTAGCCATATTCGGCGCCATTGGCCCAAATAATGAAGACCCAATCAAAAAGACTAGTATGATTGCATAAAGCCAGTAAATATTGAACTGAGGACCTTTTCTTCCCGAAGAAGCCGGTCCACGGTCCCCTTGGTTTCTTTTTTCTTTATTTGGTAACATAATTATTCTCCTATACTAATAATGCCTGAAAACGCATTTTGTTTACTACTCATCACTCCACATCTCCTCCAGTTTGTAAAACTTTCGGTTTTCGGGAGTCATCACATGCACAACTACATTGACGTAATCGATTAAAACCCATTGTAATTGTTTTTGCCCTTCTTGTCGATAGGGTGATTCCTCACACAAGTCTTTCACTTGATCGATCACATGTTCCGCAATGGCCCTGATCTGGGGCTGATTGGTTGCTTCACAAATGATGAAGAAATCGGCAACGGCCTCGTTGATTTTCCGAAGGTCCAGTAACACAGTTCGCTCGCCCTTTTTGTCTTCGATAGCGGCGACAATGGTTTTGATGATCTTGGAGCTCTTGGTGAGACGTTTTACCGCTTTTTTTCCAGCGGATGCTTTGTTATTTCTGCCGCCAGCCAGTACTGCCAGTTGTTCCAACTATTTGATTGCTTTAGTTTCGTGTATCCTTTTACCCCGTAAAAATACATAATTAATTGCCACCACTACTCCCCACACTAGGACAGCCTTTTATCAGTTTTTCAGAACTGGATAGTACCAACGAAGAAGGCCGCCGCTTACTGGAAGGAGGACATGTACAATCAGGGATGGCCATTTTTACTGCAAACCAACAAAAAGGGAAGGGACAACGGGGCAAAAGTTGGGCAAGTAGTAAGGACCAAGGTGTTGCCTTGACATTACTGATCGAACCTCATTTTTTAACGGTTTCGCAACAATTTTTGCTAAGCGGAGCGGTGGCTATCGGGGTTCGTAATTTTTTGGCAAGCCTTAGTGATAGCCCAGAACTATTCACCATCAAATGGCCCAACGATATTTATTACAGTGATCGAAAAATTGCCGGCATTCTAATCGAAAACTCAATTCGTTCGAATGGGTCTTGGCAATGGGCGATCGTTGGAATTGGAATTAATGTTAATCAAGAAACATTCTCGCAGGAGCTCCCTAACCCTATTTCCTTATTTCAGATTACACAGAAAAAAAACGAACCGACAACGCTAGCAAAATCTCTTTGCCTCTTCCTTACTGCTGAGTTAAATCATTTATTCGAGGTGGCACCTCAGCAGATATTAGAGCAATACCAGCAGCACCTCTACAAACGAGGAGCGCTTTGTCAATTTAGTAGAGCAGGTGCATCATTCAGTGCCATTCCAACCGGCATCACTCCCAATGGAGAGTTACTGCTCGATCGAATTGAACATCCGATAGCATTTGGAGAAATCGAGTGGAAAATTACGCTTGCTTAAGATGCAAGAATTTCCTGCGCGTGTACACTGCTTTTAGGCTTATCAATGATGCGCTCAATTTTACCTTTCTCATCAATTATAAAAGTAGTACGGTGAATACCCTGGTAGGTTCTACCGTACATTTTTTTCTCGCCCCACACACCAAAGGCATCAGCAATTTTATGTTCCGTATCTACTAATAAAGGAAAGGGAAGTTCATGTTTAGCAATGAACTTTTGATGGGATTGTGAGGAATCAGGACTCACCCCTAACACGATGTACCCTTTTTTGAGCAAGGCTTTGTAATGATCCCTCAAATTACAAGCCTGCACAGTACAAGTAGAGGTCAAGTCTTTTGGATAAAAATATAAGACAACCTTTTTCCCCTTGAAGGACGATAGTTTAACAGCATTCCCATCCTGATCCGTTGTGCTGAATACAGGTGCCTTGTCTCCAACTTTTAATGAAATCATTTGCGTCGCTTTTTTTTGATCACTTTTTTAACGGGCGGTCGATAAGGGCTTCGTTTAATCCACCAACTACGTGTGGTTTGATTGCCAGCAAGGTCCTCTACTGTTACTTGTAGTTGGTGAGTGCCGTACGGACAACGTTCGTCAAAGCGATAAACCCAGGTTCGACCTTTGTCATTAGTAAAACGCACCCACTGGCCATTTAGTTCGGCACGAAATGATTTTATTACACCAAAATTATCTGTAGGAGTAAAACTAATGCGCGAGAGGGCACTTACATTAATGGTATCACCTTTACCTGTAAGATTCACAAGGGGTGGAACCGTATCGACAAATGCCTGGAAATATCCGAAATCATCAAACTTTGCACTGATCCACTCTCCCTTCCAAGTAGCTAATTTGGTTTTTTTCACTGACCCGAAACTTCGTTGTACAACCACTTTATTTTTCAATTCAGGTGCAATCTTTTTTTCTGGCTTAAACCGAACCTCAAAATCTAAATGAACTGGTGTGGAAGGATCATTTACTTGATGTCTCGCAGTAATTGCATTGGGTAATAATGGGAAAAGATCCCTTCGATAATAAATGGGAAGACTATCATAGAGCCCCATGGCAGGAAAATCCAATTCAAAATCTGGCTTTTTTAGTTTCACAGCAGTTTGAGGTGTAAAATGAGTGGGTTCTTTTGTAGGCAGCTTCGCAGGATTAGCAGCCAAACCTTGCCATGGATTATTGGTTTTGATGTCAAACTGTAAAACAGACTCATTGCCATTAGCATCTTGTACACTGATTTCAATTTGGTGAGCCAGTGTATCTTTTAACCGAATGACACCATCATTTTTGATAAGATGGTAAGCTACGCCTCCTTCGCCAGGCAAGGCAGAAAGGTGTTGGTAATAAGCCCCGCCTTGTTGCTTATGTCTGTAATCAATATGTGCATTGATATAACCCGTCTGCTCATAATCGATACTATCTAAAATAAAAGCGAGTTGCGTTTCACCATCCACTCGAAGGGTAGCGCTGTATACTCCATTTGGGTTGGTCGATCCACTTACTTGGTCAAAAGTTTGTAAAGCAAAACTGATTTGGTTTAAATCAGTGATAAAAGTGTTTCCTGCTAAAAGTGTATACCCTTCTTTTGATTTTTTGAGTGCAACAGGTCGAGGTGATTGCCCATTGACAGAACGACTTCTGTCATATAATGCAAGTCCTTTAATAACCGGAGGAACTTCATCAGGTAATGAAAATCCAAATAGTAATGGATTAAGGCGACGATCTGTTTTGGTGTCGATGATTTCAAAATGTAAATGGGGACCCGCCGAACCTCCGGTATTTCCGCTATATGCAATAAATGTTCCTTTGGATACGGGGAACTGATCGGGGGTAAACTTCAGCTCAACAGCCCAGCTTTCTTGCTCATATTGCTTTTGGGTTACATACGCCTCAATGGCGGGGGCAAAATCATTAAGATGCGCATATAAAGTAGACAACCCGTTGGGGTGCTGAATAATAATAAAGCGTCCAAAACTGAGTGGACGAACCCCTATGGCAGCAATATATCCGGAGGCAGCAGCATAAACAGGTAAATTTTCTTTGGCCTGCGTTCGGATGTCAAGGCCCATGTGCCAGTGATGGGTTCTTAACTCTCCAAAATTGGCAGTCAACTCCATAGGAATGCCCATCGGGTTTCTAAAGTAACCCTGCGGATACTGAACCTTTTGCGTAAAACCAGTAAAATTCAAGAGGAAAACAAGACTAGTAAATACCGTAAAAAATCGCATGCGCAAAGGTAAGGTCCGGTCAAGAAATTTATTCAAATCCCATCGTAGCAACGCCCGAATTCCCTTAGTTTTGCACAATTTGTTTTTTTAAAAATGCCAAAAGATACCTCCATCCGTTCCGTCCTGATTATTGGTTCAGGACCTATTATTATTGGTCAAGCCTGTGAGTTCGATTATTCAGGTACACAGGCAGCCCGATCACTTCGAGAAGAGGGCATAAAAGTGATTCTGATCAATAGTAATCCAGCCACCATCATGACAGACCCGATGATGGCTGATAGAGTTTATTTGTTGCCACTTACGGTGGAGAGTATTGAAAAAATTTTACAAGAAAACCAAATCGACGCTGTGCTTCCCACTATGGGAGGACAAACAGCGCTCAATCTTGCAAAAGAAGCAGAAGATTTGGGCATCTGGAAACAATATAATGTTCGGTTAATCGGAGTAGACATCAAAGCCATTGATAAAGCAGAGGATCGTGAAAAGTTTCGTCAATGGATGATTCAACTGGGAGTAACAGTTGCCAGAGCAAAAACAGCCAACTCCTTTTTAGAAGGAAAAGAATTTGCACAGGAAATCGGCTTCCCATTGGTAATTCGCCCTTCTTTTACATTGGGTGGAACAGGAGGTGGATTTGTACATGATAAAGACGACCTGGACGAAGCGCTCAACCGTGGACTTCAAGCTTCTCCCATACACGAAGTACTAGTAGAGCAAGCTGTATTAGGATGGAAAGAGTTTGAGCTTGAACTACTGAGAGATGCAGCCAA
>DDPN01000143.1:30769-48580 GCA_002342205.1 Chitinophagaceae bacterium UBA2467
ATTCGCATGATGCGTGATCTGGGAAATTTTTCAGGAGGTTGTAATGTTCAGTTTGCGCTAAATCCAGATACAGAAGAGATTATTGCCATAGAGATCAATCCTCGTGTGAGCCGTTCTTCTGCCTTGGCCAGTAAAGCAACAGGATATCCCATTGCAAAAATTGCTGCGAAACTTGCCATTGGTTATAACTTGGATGAACTCGAAAATCAAATTACAAAAACCACTTCTGCCTATTTTGAACCCACCCTAGATTATGTGATTGTAAAGATTCCTCGTTGGAATTTTGACAAATTCAAGGGCGCGAATGATACGTTGGGTTTACAGATGAAGAGCGTTGGAGAAGTAATGGGTATCGGGCGCAGTTTTACAGAAGCCATTCAGAAAGCTTGTCAAAGTTTAGAAAATAACGCGGTAGGATTGGGATACTATGGCAAAAGCATGATGCGTGCAGAAGAGTTATTAGAATATATCAAAACACCAAAATGGGATCGACTCTTCCGAATCAAAGATGCGTTGCAAGCAGGCATTTCAGTTAGTTCTATATCAAAAGCAACCAATGGTATTGATCGTTGGTTCCTTTACGAAATACAAAAAATTGTAAACCTCGAAAAAGAGTTAGCAAAATATAGTCTCGAAGAACTTCCGCTTTCCTTGCTGGAAGAAGCCAAGGTAGAAGGTTTTAGCGATGAACAGATTGCACGCATTGTACGCAATGGAGACGAAGATGCGGTGTATGAAAAAAGAAAGAAAGCCGGTATCACACGTGTTTACAAAATGGTAGACACTTGTGCAGCTGAGTTTGAAGCAAAAACACCTTACTTCTATTCCACTTTTGAAAAAGGAAATCACAACGAGAGTATTGTTTCTGACAGAAAGAAAATAATTGTATTGGGTTCAGGCCCTAATCGCATTGGACAGGGAATTGAGTTTGATTATTGCTGTGTGCACGGTTTACTGGCTATCAAAGAAGCCGGATTTGAAGCTATCATGGTGAACTGTAATCCTGAAACAGTATCCACCGATTTTGATATGGCAGACAAACTTTATTTTGAACCTGTCTATTGGGAACATCTTTGGGAAATTATCGAGCATGAAAAACCAGAAGGTGTTATTGTGCAATTAGGAGGTCAAACTGCACTCAAACTAGCGGAGCGTTTACACCAACGTGGCATCCGTATCATTGGAACTTCTTATGACAGTTTAGACATTGCAGAGGATCGTGGCCGATTCAGTGATATGCTGAAAGAGCTAGGTGTACCTTATCCAGAATATGGTACAGCATGGGATGTAGATGAAGCCATACAAGTTGCTAATAAAGTGGGATACCCTGTGCTGGTTCGCCCTTCTTATGTATTGGGCGGACAACGGATGCGTATTGTGATCAATGATGATGAAGTAGAAAAAGCAGTTGTTAGCTTGCTCAAGCATATACCAGGTAATAAGATTTTGATTGATCATTTTTTAGACCGCTGTCAAGAAGCGGAGATTGACGCCATTTTTGATGGTACCGATTTTCACGTGATGGGTGTCATGGAACATATTGAACCTGCAGGTATACACTCCGGAGATAGTAATGCGGTGTTACCCGCTTTCAATCTATCGCCACTCATTGTGCAAAAAATGGAGGAGTACGGAGAAAAAATTGCACGCGCCTTAAACATCCAAGGATTGATCAATATCCAATTCGCTATTAAGGATGGCAAGGTGTTTGTGATAGAAGCCAATCCACGCGCTTCAAGAACTACCCCCTTTATTGCAAAAGCATACCAGATTCCTTATTTGAATGTTGCTACCAAAGTAATGTTGGGTACACATAAATTAAAAGATTTCACCTTCGAGAAAAAACTGGATGGCTTTGCCATTAAGGAACCCGTGTTTAGTTTCAATAAGTTTCCAGGCGTTAACAAAGAGTTGGGACCTGAAATGAAATCGACCGGAGAAGCTATCCGTTTCATTAAAGATTTGCGAGATCCATACTTCCGTCAGTTATACAAAGACAGAAGTATGTACTTGAGCAAGTAAGCCCCCTTGCATTTTGATTTGGCATCGCATAGTTTATGCGGATGCATCCCACTTTGATCCGTTATTGGATCCGAACTCCTTTTTTGCTGCCCTTAGCTGGATTAATAGCGGGTATTATTATGCAAGCAAACCTGCAACTGAATCTGACAGCGCTAGGATCAATTTTGGCAGGATGTGTATTTTGTATTTTTCTTTTTTTCTCCCTCCCCTTACGTGTTCGATTCCGACAAAGCAAACTGGGTTATTGGATTGCTTTTTTACTTTTTTGGGCAACAGGTTTATTACTTACACAACTCAAGGACATTCGCAATCAAAAAAACTGGCTCGGAAATTTTATAAACGAGGAATCATTTCAATCGCTGGAATTAGTCGTGGTGCAGGACCCCGTAGAAAGAACGAAGACGATCAGACTATTTGGAAAAGCAACGAGCGTCAAAACAAAAAATAAACGCATTCCCGTAACAGGTAATGTACTGATCTACGTTCCTAAAAAAGATAGTTGCCGTTTTGCGCTTCCGGGTGATCGATTGCTTATACATAAAGCACCCGTATTAATTGAATTGACAGGAAACCCTGGTGAAATAAACTGGGTGCGACACTATGCGCAGGAAGATTGTACACATCGGGTTTTTTTAAAAGAAGGAGAATATGCGTTTTTAAAAAAAGAAAAATACAACTATCGTTTAGCTCGTTTTATCTCACAACTAAGACAGTATATATTAAGACGCTTACATGAAACTATTCCTGATAAAAGTGCAGCAGGACTAGCAGCTGCCCTTTTAATCGGATACAGACAAGAATTAGACCCCGTTATAAATCAATCGTATAGTAATACGGGGGTTGTGCATATCATAGCAATCTCAGGAATGCACCTTGCATTAATTGGATGGCTACTGCAACAAATTTTTTCTCCATTCCAAAAAAATAGAATCACACAGCTACTTTCTCAGTTATTAATTATCGCAATCATCTGGCTATTTAGTTTACTGGCAGGCGCAACACCCTCCGTACTTCGTGCTGCATTATCTTTTTCAATCGCAACAGCAGGTATCTTTTTTGAAAGAAAACCCAATTCACTCAACTCCCTATTTGCGGCCGGATTTTTTCTACTCTTGCTACAGCCCCTATGGGTTTGGGATCTTGGTTTTCAATTATCTTTCTTAGCTGTACTTAGCATTTTACTTTTTGGTAAAACGCTGCAACAGTTCAGTAGCGATGTGCCTAAATGGTTAAATCAGCCGGTTCAATTAATGGCAGTAACCACGGCAGCACAAGTACTAACCCTCCCACTTACTCTATACTACTTTCATCAATTCCCCGCATCTTTTTTTCTGAGTAACCTGATCGCAATCCCACTTTCCACCTGTATTCTTTATGTGCTGATTGCTATACTTGGCTTTGGATTTATCCCTGTGATGGGATTAGTGTTAGGACAAACTGCAACCTATTTAATCCAACTTATGAACCAGCTCATTCAATGGATTGAAAAATTACCTGGTTTTATATGGACACAATTATACTGGACAGTACCTGAAACAATTTTACTGACTTTTCTACTTCTTGCAGCCGGGCATTGGCTAATCAATCAATCAAAAACAGGTTTTTATTACACAACATTCCTTGTTTGCTTACTCAGTTCTTTGCAATGGTATGAACTCCAAAAAAGGAATAAACAATCACAGCTGGTAATTTATAATACTACGCGCATCACGTCATTCACCTGGATACGAGGAAAAACCGCAATCAGCTTTACAACTGCAAAGGATGAGGAAGATTCAATTCATCTGCGCTACCTCACAAAACCCTGCGAGGCTACTTTTCAAGTTCGACAACACCAATTCAATGCGTTGGCACCCATTGTTGCGCTGCCAGACATTAATTTGATGATTCCAGACCGTAGCCGCGTTCCCCCCACTTCATCGGCAGAGCCAGTTCATTTTTTATTGGTCTCAAAGATGGCGCCTTTTGAAGGATTGGGTTGGTTAAAAGCGAGACCGGTACAATTGGCAGTGCTCGATGCAACACTGGGAACGAAAACCAGAAATGAATGGAGGAGACTACTGGAAAAAGAAAAGATTCCATTTTATGATATTCGGGTTTCAGGTGCTTTTGTACACTCCCTTCGATAAAGTACCTTTGAGCCTCTTTTATAATTTCCCTTATGAACAAAACTATTCGCACGGCACTGCTATCTGTATTTTATAAAGATGGTCTTGAACCCCTTGTTCGGTTATTACATCAACAAGGTGTAATCCTTTACTCCACTGGCGGTACACAAACTTTTATTGAATCACTGGGGATTCCTGTTATTCCGGTTGAAAATTTAACTAGTTATCCATCTATTTTAGGCGGAAGAGTAAAAACACTTCACCCATCGGTATTTGGAGGCATACTCGGTAAAAGAGAAGATGCTACGCATGTGCAGGAAATGGAGCAATATAAAATTCCAACATTGGATCTGGTTATTGTAGACCTGTATCCTTTTGAAGAAACTGTTGCCTCCACGACGGATGAAAAAGCAATCATCGAAAAAATAGATATCGGCGGGCCTTCTATGATCAGGGCAGCCGCAAAAAATTTTAGAGATGTGACTGTGGTAGCAGCCAAAACAGAATATTCTTACTTAGAAACTATTTTGACGGAGCAAAACGGTACAATTACCATTGAGCAACGTAAAGAGCTGGCTGCAAAAGCATTTCAGGTAGTAGCACGTTACGATGTTGCTATTGCTTCTTACTTTGATCCAACTGCCTCTTTGCAATTTGTAAATGCAACAGCAAATCCACGCTCCTTGCGTTATGGCGAAAATCCTCATCAGTCTGCTACCTATTACGGAGCGCTATCCAATCTATTTACTCAACTGAATGGGAAAGAGCTTTCTTATAATAATCTGGTAGATGTAGATGCAGCTGTACAATTGATCAGTGAGTTTTCTGCAACTACGTTTGCCATCATCAAACACACTAATGTTTGTGGAATTGCACAACGCCCGAGTGTAAAAGAAAGTTGGGAAGCTGCATTGGCAGGCGATCCGGAAAGTGCATTTGGTGGCGTATTGGTATGTAACCAGCAAATTGATGCTGCAACTGCAGAAGCCATCTCTTCTATTTTCTTTGAGGTATTGATTGCTCCCTCCTATTCAGCAGAAGCTCTTGCAATTTTACAGGCTAAGAAAAATCGAATTTTACTACAGCAATTACAGCCTGTATCCTCATCAATACAATTCAAATCGGTTCTTAATGGTGTACTTACGCAGCAAAATGATGCAGGTAATTATGCAGAATGGAAAGAGTCCGGTGGAAGAACTTGTACAGATGCCGAAAAGGAAAATCTGGTTTTTGCCAATATAGTTTGTAAACATCTCAAATCAAATGCGATTGCTTTAGTTCAAAATAAACAGTTGATAGGTAAAGGATGCGGACAAACCAGTCGGATTGATTCACTTCGTCAGGCATTGGAAAAAGCAAAACAGTTTAATGCAGACCTACAGGGAGCTGTACTGGCAAGTGATGCATTTTTCCCCTTTGATGATTGTGTTCGAATGGCACATGCCGCAGGTATCACCGCATTCATCCAACCAGGAGGATCTATTCGTGACCAGGACTCAATAGATTATTGTAAACAAAATAACTTAGCATTAGTGATTACCGGATTAAGACACTTTAAACACTAATGGGGTCCTTTGATTTTAATCGACTTTTGGTTCAACCCTCTGTTGAAACGCTGAAAAGATTATCGGTATTCAATCCGTTTACACTGCATAAAAAAGGAACGCGTACTAAAGCATTCATGGCAGTCGCTGCTGTTTGCGTTCTGTGGGGAACCACCTGGGTTGCCTCAAAAGAAGGAGTTCGGCATATTCCAGCCTTACAACTAGCGGGACTCCGCCAATTAAGCGCTGGTATTTTATATGTAAGTTATTTTATAATCACCGGTGCGAGATTCCCAAAGGGAAAGGAATGGAGACCTTTATTATTATTGAGTTTACTCAATTTCATCTTGAGCAACGGTCTCAGCACCTGGGGTGTTAAATATATCTCGGCCGGACTGGCCGCTATCATGGGAGCTATTTTCCCTATTTGGTTAGTGGTAATAGGACTATTTACTTCCAAAGAAAAACTACCGCGTAAAGCAATCACTGGTTTACTATTGGGCTTTGGCGGTGTTTGTATTATTTTTTATGACCACCTGCAAGACTTTTTGAATCCAGACTTCCGATTTGGGATTATGCTTTCATTATTGGCTACTTGGAGTTGGGCATTTGCAACTATAACTACTAAACAACAAGCCGCAAATTTTAATCCGTACTTCAGCATGGGGATTCAAATGTTGATTTCCGGTTCCATCCTTACCATAGGAACGAATGTAAGTGGATATGCGATTCCCCTGCAAGCAATTCCTTGGCAATCGTGGGCCGTGATCAGCTATATGGTTTTAATGGGTTCCGTGTTTTCTTTTCTGTGCTATCTATATGCACTACAACATTTACCTACCGAACAGGTTTCCATTTATGCATATGTAAATCCGGTAGTGGCCTTATTACTGGGAGTATGGCTATTTGATGAAAAAATTTCGCTCTTCATCATTACAGGAGGAGCTGTAGCGCTATTAGGCGTATGGCTAGTAAACAAAGCATTTAAAAATGCAACTACACCTGAACAGCCGGAAACAGAAGGAATGTAAAGATTAAGTGTCTCCGTATTTGTCTCGCCAGCGTTGATTAAATGTGCGATCAGGAAACTGAAGAGGCCCTCGTTGTGCAGTCCAGCTTTTGAAAACCTTATTCACAAACCAGTTCTTCATTTTACCACTCGCCATATTTAGAGAAGGCCTAAATAACATCGCTTGCTTCCAGCCTTGCCAAGCCATTTTTTCTTTCCAGTCATTCTTTTTTTCACGTACGGATTGGTATCTATTTTCTAATAACAACTCGTGCAAGTTGATCTTGACTGCACAAACTGCAGTACAATTTCCACAAAGCGAAGATGCATAGCTAAGATGTTTATATTCATCCAAGCCTTGCAGATGTGGTGTAATCACAGACCCAATAGGACCACTGTACGTAACTCCATAGGCATGACCCCCGATATTTTTATAAATCGGACAGGCATTTAAACAAGCTCCACACCGTATACAATACAGACTCTCTCGTTGTCTTTCATCTGCCAATATATTAGTGCGACCATTATCCAATAAAATCACAATCATTTCTTCGGGTCCATCTGTTTCACCAGGTTGGCGTGGGCCCGTCACGAGTGAATTATAAACAGTAACCCGTTGCCCAGTTCCATACGTGGCAAGTAGTGGCCAAAAAAGTCCCAGCTCATTGATAGAGCTAATCACCTTTTCAATACCTACAATAACAATATGCGTGGAAGGCCAGGCGCAGCTTAATCTTGCATTCCCCTCGTTTTCGGTAACAGCAATACCACCCACATCTGCAACAATAAAGTTGGCTCCGGTAACACCAACTTCGGCCTGAACATATTTTTTACGTAAAACTTCTCTTGCCTTTAGTGTCAACTGCTCGGGTGTAGCCTTTGGATCCGTTCCTAATTTTTCAGCAAATAGTTTGGCCACATCTTCCTTACTCTTATGCATGGCCGGTGTCACGATATGATAAGGCGCTTCACCATCTAACTGCTGAATATATTCACCCAAGTCTGTTTCAACACTTTCTACTCCAATGGATGACAGATAATCATTTAAATGAATTTCTTCTGTCACCATGCTTTTACTCTTGACTAGTGTCTTACACTTTTTCTCCTTACATATCTTACCGATTGCTTCTTGCGCTTGTGTAACATCTTCGGCCCAAATCACTTTGGCCCCGCGAGAAGTAATAATAGATTCAAACAATTCCAGCTGCTTATCCAATGTAGCGATGGCCTTCCATTTTGCATTCTTTGCTTTTTCACGCGCCAGCTCTACATCCATGAACTGTTGCTTTCCTTTTGGCACAACAGCATTATACTTGCCAATATTAAAATTGATTTTACGCCGGTGTTCTCGGTCGGCTGCTTTGATTGTACTACTGGCTAAAAATTGTTCTTGTGTCTCTTTCACTTTGTTAAGTTAAAAGAAATTATTTATTGTGAATCCTTCTTTTGATTTTCTTTCCATGTACCTTTTGCAATGGCATCCAATGCTTCCCAAAAACCGAGTCCCCATTTTCTAACGATCGGCTCTTTTAAAAACTCATACACAGGCACTTTTAACTTCTTGCCCAATTGACAAGCAGGCGCGCACACTACCGGACGCGCATCATAATTAACATGCTCTACATTTTGATACTTGCTGGGCTCTGTTACAATGGGATACAAATGACAACTGATTGGCTTTTTCCAATCTATCTTTTTTTCCAAGTAAGCTCGTTCAAATGCGCAATGAATGGTTCCATCTTTTTCACGCATTCCGTAAACACAAATCTCTTTATCACTTTCCAAGGTTGGAGTCACCCAACCAAATTCATCATGCCACACATACTTTCCTTTCTTCTCAATTTCTTTTTGTGCAGCTTTGGTAAGGTAAGGCCGTATTGTTTCATAAACACGATCAATAATTGCTTTTTCACTTTCCTCTAAAGGGGCCCCGGCATCTCCGTCTTCACAACAAGCGCCTTTACAGCGGCTGAGATCACAAACGAATTTTTTTTCAATTACATCATCACTGATGAGTACGTTATCAATTACAATCATGACTTTTTATCTGTTGCTGCAGCTCTCCACTGCAAGGTGTTGATTAAATGTAGTAAGTCTTTTTTCAAAAATTCGTTAACGACTCCTAATGAATCTGCATTGGGAGTTGCATCAAAATATAATGCACCGCGTAAAAAGTTTTTTGTTGAGTCCGTAACAAAAAACTGATTGGCAGTTGCTGTATTTCCTCCTAAATTAAAATAGATTCCCTTGATGCCGGAGGGCGTAGTAAATAAACTATCCTGTATACCAGTGGCCATATTAATATGCTGTCGGTAGGCCATTTTAAATCCGTCTTCAACCAACGAATCAAAGCGATTACGTTCATTGATAGCTTTGTAGCTAATGTGAATGCGTCCGCCAAACTGCGGCACATCTATATTAATCCACCAGTCATCTGCTTTATCCTGAAAAAAAGTTGAATCTTTTTTGATAACTGCATAAGTAGGATATTCAAACGTATACGGATAGCCAGACTGATTGAAGAGCTGGTAACTTTTGGCGGGAAATTGAATGTTGAAATACCCTCTTTTCTTTCCCACTGTATAGGGACTGTTACAGGCTATGAATAATAACACTGTCAATCCAATTCCTATCAAAAAAGTAAAACGCATGCCCATGTTTAGGATTGAAATTTAATACTTACCTGAACACGTTGAATTCTATTTTGCTGAATGTCGAGCACCTTAAATTCAAAATCACCACAAATCACTACCTGATCTTTCACAGGAAGTGCTCCCACTTGCTCCAACAACAATCCAGCCAGTGAATCACTTTCTCCTTTCACTTGATCAAAGGTGTCCGGAGGAAGACGCATAGCCCTACAAAGATCTGTTAACATGATTTTACCTTCAAAAAGGTATGTATTCGCATCTACCTGTTGCCCTTCAACTTCCTCTTCATCAAATTCATCGCGTATATCACCAATAACTTCTTCTAAAATATCTTCCATCGTAACAATTCCACTGGTTCCTCCAAATTCATCTACAACTACAGCAAAGTGGATGCGGCGTTGCTGAAATACTTTTAATAAATCTTCGATCAACTTAGGTTCAGGAACAAAGTAGGGGGAGCGTAATAAAGCATGCCAGTCAAAATTTTCTGGAGCATTCAAATGAGGAATCAAATCCTTTGTATACAATATTCCTACTACCTCATCTAAACTTCCTTTGTATACTGGTAAACGAGAGTAATGCAGCTCTTTAACGCGTTCTAATAATTGCGGAAAAGAAGTGTTCCATTCCACTCCACTCACATCTAATCGACTCCGCATGATTTGCTTAACCGCGATATTGCCAAATTTGACAACGCCCTTCATGATACTTTTCTCTTCGGGCGAAGCCTCTTCGTCAGTTTTTATATCAATGGCTTCATCTAATTCTTGTAAACTGATTTCCTGACTGCGATCGGCCCCTGTTGTACGCGCAATTTGATCGGCTAATTGAACCAGTCTTGCGCTTAAATTCTTAAGTGCGCTATGAAGCCCATCCGCTACTATTGACCAATCATGTGCAAAACGCAGATTGTGTTGAGTTGCCCAAATTTTGGGTAAGATGCGAGTGCAGAAAAATACCAACAACACAATTATTACAATGCGAAGCAATACGGCTATCGTACCACTCCCAAGCAGCGAAGGGAATAATGTGATCAAAAGATAGTTGCAAAGAAGAATGGTGCAGATGTTGATGAAGGTGCCCGCAATCAACAAGGTTGCATACAATTGCTTAGGCGTTGTTAGCAACCGAACAATTCTTTTTGCTGACTCATTTTGCTTGGTACGCAAAATATCCAGATCTTTTTTTGAAAGAGAAAAGAGAGCTGCTTCATTGCCGGCAATTACAAAAGATAAGAGTATGAATAAAAACAAAAGCCCCAGTAAAAAAATAGTGCCCTGTGGCCACGCAGCCAACAATAGGTTACTCAAGTAAGAAATAAGTCCGGTAGACGGAGGCTCCAAACGATTAGTTTTTGATTAATCTCTTTGCAAATTTATTGGTTTTGCAACGATGTATCGGTTAGAATAAAATAGTTTGAGCAGCAGTTGCCTTCAAAAACTGATTGATAAATTGAGGGAATGCCTGTTCGTGTACTTTTTCTTCCTTTATCCATTGCCAGTCATCCGCTAGTGCTGGCTTCTTTTTTAACCGAACACGAATAAACTGACCTGCAATTAGCTGGTGTGACAAGGTTTGCTTAACCAATGAAGAAATTGTTTCAATAGCATAGGCGCCAACTGGCAAGATCTTTGCCTTTTCAGCCGCTTTGAGTATAGACTTTAAGGATTGTTCTTGATCAAATTCCAGGAGTGGAAACTCGCTCAGTCCTTGCCAAATATCTTTTTGAGTTCGTATGCGCACAGGAAGTTGACCTCTGTAGGTGGGAAGCAAAAAATAAAACCAACGATTCTTTAATACAATTTTTTTATGCTTGATAGGCAGCTGCGTCACTTTGTTTTCTAAAAATGCTACACAACTTGTTTTAAATGGACAGGTTTTGCACACGGGTGCAACCGGTTTGCAAACGGTTGCGCCAAAATCCATGATGGCCTGATTAAATAAACCGGGCTGTTGCGGGTCGAGCAATTGGTTGGCTAGCTCAGTAAACTTTTTTTTACCCTCTGTAGAATCAATGGGCAGGTCAATCCCGTAAACGCGGGCAAGAACTCGAAAAACATTGCCATCTACAACTGCGTGTGGAAGGTTAAAGGCAAAAGAAGCAATCGCAGCAGCAGTATAGGGACCCACTCCTTTCAGCTTTCGAATTTCATCATACGTGTTGGGAAACACCCCCTTGTAAGATTGCGTAATAAAACGTGCAGTTTCCAACATATTTCGACACCGAGAGTAATAGCCAAGACCTTCCCATAACTTAAATACTTGATTATCATCAGCTTTCGCTAATTTTTGGATAGTGGGATAGGCTTTTAAGATTTTATGATAGTAAGCGGTGCCCTGCTCAACCCTGGTTTGTTGCAGAATTACCTCACTTAACCAGATCCGATAAGGGTCTTTTTCGCCTTTCCAGGGCATTTTTCGGTCATTTTTTGCCGAATTCCAGGCAAAAAGTGTGGAAGAAAACGTTTTTTTAGAGTTTTTTAACCTCATCAGCGCATAAAGCTAAAAAAAAATATGTCTATTTATTTGATTATCACAAGATTTTACTTTAGATTGGCAGAGTAAACCCAAAATCACTCATCATGAGAAAGGCCGACCTCGTAAATCAGATCGCGGAAAAAACTGGCATTCCCAAGGTCGATGTACTTGTTTCCCTTGAAACGATGTTCAAGGAAGTTAAAGACACCCTTGCCAGCGGCGAGAACATTTACATCAGAGGTTTCGGCAGTTTCATCACTAAAAAGCGGGCTGCAAAAATTGGCCGTAATATCAAGAAAAACGTTGCGGTTCATATTCCTGAACATTACATTCCTGCCTTTAAGCCTGCTAAAGAGTTTGTTGCAGAAGTGAAGAAACTGAAGGAGCCCAAGCCCGACACCGGACCTGGTGACGACGAATAAGCGATCAATCCGGTAACTTTGCCGGGAAAATTTAGATCGTGAAAAAACCCCAATTGTTATTGGCTGGCATCGGCTTGTCCCTTGTTCTTCTTTTGTTTGTATTTGGACAATTCACCCCAAAAAAAGATTCCAATCCTAAAAAGACTGAAGAGCCCGCTCCTCAAATGACAGCTGGCTTCACAGCAGACTCTGCATTAGCTTTTGCCAAAAAAACACTTACAGCAGCACTGATTTCTGAAGCTGAAAAATTAGAGAAACAGCTGGGCCAAAGCAAGGATTCTTCTTCTCAATTGGCTGCTAATCATGAACTTGCACACTTTTGGCAGGACAAAGCCCGTTTGTTTGAACCCTATGCTTGGTACGAAGCAGAAGCTGCCAGATTGGAAAATTCCGAAAAAAGCCTCACCTTTGCAGCCCGTTTGTTTCTGGAAAATCTGCAAGAAGATTCCGATGGACCCCGTCGCCAATGGAAAGCAATGCAGGCAAAGGAACTTTACGAGCGTTCTTTGAAGATTAATCCCGATAATGACTCCGCCAGGGTTGGTATAGGTGCCTGTTATCTATTTGGTAACATTAGCAACAACCCCATGGAAGGTATTGCCCTCATTAGAGAAGTTGTAGCAAAAGACAGCACCAATGTTTATGCGCAATTGACCCTTGTAAAAGGTTCTATTCTATCTGGGCAGTATGAAAAAGGAATTGACCGCTTATTACTCGTTACCCGCACTCATCCGGAAAACATTGAAGCGATATTACTGCTTGCCGAACTGTATGAACGTACAGGCGACAAAAAAAATGCAGTGATATGGTACGAGAAAAGTGTCGCACGTGTTCAGCAACCTGAAATACGGCAAGCCATACGGGATCGAATCAAGGAACTAAAAAAATAGTTCAACAACTAATTGATAAACTAATTTAATAACAAGAAAAAAAATTCTGGTATGCCTTGTGGTAAAAAGAGGAAGCGTCATAAAATTGCGACGCACAAGCGTAAAAAAAGACTGAGAAAGAACCGTCATAAGAAGAGAAATAAATAATGGGACGGACCGGTTTAACCGGTCTTCCTTTTTATTTTCAGTCTCCGGTTGTTCAAGTTATCTCATTCGATCATTTCTCGAATTCTGCACCTGTCACAGATTGTTGCACCCTAGCGTGGTTCAACCGGTATTTACAGCCCCCCGTGCTTACTGTAAAGTAAGTCGGGTTCCATAGGTTATACAGTACACACGCTGTAATGAACAAGGAACTAATTATTAATGTCCATCCGCAAGGAGTTGATATTGCGCTGCTGGAGGACAAAAAGCTGGTAGAGCTGCACACGGAAAAAACCGATGCACGCTTTGCTGTTGGAGATCTTTATCTGGGAAAAGTAAAAAAGCTAATCCCAGGTATGAATGCTGCCTTTGTAGATGTTGGCTTTGAGAAAGACGGCTTTCTACACTATACCGATCTAAGCCCTTACATCCGATCCCTGATTAAATTCACACACTATTCCATAAACGATAAAACAGAAAAGGGGCTCGACTTCAGCAAATTCACAGTTGAACCTGAAATTCTGAAAACAGGAAAAGTGACAGAAGTGCTTAGCGGAAAACCCTCTGTGCTTGTCCAAATCTTAAAAGAACCTATCGCTAACAAAGGCCCAAGGCTAAGTTGTGAAATTTCCCTTCCCGGAAGATTTGTTGTGCTTACACCATTCAATGACATAGTTGCGGTCTCTCGAAAAATTCACTCTGGAGAAGAACGCAAGCGACTACAAAAATTGATTGAAGCAATCAAGCCTAAAAATTTTGGAGTCATCGTTCGAACAGCGGCTGAAGGGAAAAAGACAGCAGAGTTACACGAAGATCTGAATACCCTTACCGCGCTATGGAAAACCATTCAGGAGAATCTGAAAGAAGCGGTCCCTCCTGCAAAAATTTTGAGTGAGCAGACAAAAACCACCAGTATTTTACGTGATTTATTGAGTGCTGATTTTAATAGAATCGTAGTCAATGATAAAACTCTCTATAGCGATACTAAAAGTTATATTCAGCGTATAGCTCCCGAAAAAGCAGAAATCGTTTCGCTTTATCACAATGGCTCTTCTCTATTTGATACACATGGTATCACGAAACAAGTTAAATCCTCCTTCGGAAAAACAGTCAATCTGGAAAGTGGTGCTTATATCATCATTGAGCATACCGAAGCGTTGCATGTCATTGATGTAAACAGTGGTTACAAAAGTGTGGGAAGCAACCAAGAGCAAAATGCGCTTGAAACAAATTTAGAAGCCGCAGATGAAATCGCAAGACAACTTCGGCTACGCGACCTGGGTGGAATTATTGTGGTTGACTTCATTGACATGAAGCTTCCTGAGAACAAAAAGAAATTACTCGAAAAAATGGAAGCCTGTCTTGCAAACGACAGAGCTAAACATACAATACTTCCGATCTCGAAGTTTGGAATCATGCAGATCACCAGACAACGAATGAAACCCGAAGTGAATATCAATACGCAGGAAGCTTGTCCCACCTGTAATGGAACTGGTAAAATCACTTCTACTTTATTATTGGAAGATGAGATTGAAAAAAACCTCAGCTATCTCATCAAACACAAACACGAACAACTCAAATTAGTTGTGCATCCTTTTGTGTATGCTTACCTGACCAAAGGTTGGTTTTGGAAAACAAAGATGGCCATTTGGAATAAAAAATTCGGCCAGAAGACGGCTATCTCATCGGATAGTTCCTATCATCTGACCGAATATCATTTCTTCGATAAGAACGAAGAAGAGATCAAGTTGTAAGTAAGTAGCGAATTAACGCTCGCGATTATTCAAAAAGATCATGATGTACTGGATCAGTGTCACTACTGCTGCCAGTGCTGCCACAACATAGGTAGTTGCTGCCCATTTTAATGCATCTTTTGCAAGTGGGTATTCTTCTGGGTTAGTCACGTTTGTATGATCTAACCAAGCTAATGCACGCTTGCTGGCATCAAACTCAACTGGCAATGTGATCAAACTAAACAAGACTGTTACCGACATCAAGATAATTCCAATTAATAGCACGGTTCCATTATTGCTGGCAGCAAGCATGATTACACCTGCCATCAAGACCCAGTTAACAATAGTGGAGCTGAATTGAACCATTGGCACCATGCGGCTTCTGAAAACCAGAGGACCGTATGCTGCAGCATGCTGTACAGCGTGTCCGCATTCGTGTGCAGCAACTGCGGCAGCGGAAACAGAGGTACCGTGATAAACATCCGGGCTCAGATTCACTGTCTTGTTCATGGGATTATAGTGGTCAGACAAAAAGCCGTCTACAGATGTAACGGTAACATCATAAATACCATTTTCGCGGAGCATTTTTTCAGCTATCTCCTTGCCAGACAGTCCGTTAGATAGTTGAAGCTTGCTGTATCGGTTAAATTTGCCCTTTAAGATGGCCGAAACCAGAAAACTGATACCTAAAAAGAGAAGGGAAACGAGCATAATTTCGTTTGTCATGGGATTAGGTTGATTTGTTTTTTCAATATTACAACAAATTTACAGCCAGCCAGATAGACATTTTTCTTTACGTCTTTTTGTCATTTTTAGAGGAGGAAAAAAACTTTTTAGTAGGAGGGTTACCTCTGTGGCACCTGGGTTATATTTGATCTTTAAATATTGATATTCAATACATTATATATTAAAAAGAACGACCGCTCGCAACCCTGACAGACCCCGGATCGGCGAGAAAAGTTATGCACAAACCTGAAATTTAATTTTAAATATCCCCCCTCCCGTGTTAATTTAGCAACAGAATTTAATGGGTTAGTAAGTAAAAGGGTCAGTCGTGAGATTGGCCCTTTTCATTTTGAATTATGAGCAAAACAAAAACCTCTTTTTTCTGTCAGCATTGTGGTCACCAAAGCGTGAAATGGCTTGGTCAATGTCCAGGTTGTAATGCATGGAATAGCTTTGTAGAAGAAATTATTCAAAAGGATAAAGGAAAAGAAAGTGCTGATTGGTCATCGTATGGAGATGATAAAAGAAAATCTGCAATTACCACATTAGATAAAGTCAAAAGCAGTCAAGAAAAAAGAATTGTCACAACAGATTCTGAATTAAATCGTGTCTTAGGCGGCGGAATTGTACCTGGAAGTTTGACATTGATTGCAGGAGAGCCAGGTATTGGAAAATCAACTTTGTTTTTGCAAACGGGCCTGTTATTACAATCGGTTCGCGTTTTATATATAAGTGGCGAAGAAAGTGAACAGCAAATTAAAATGAGAGCAGACCGGCTTCAATTAAAGCATGCCGAGTTTTATTTGCTAACAGAAACAAACACGCAACTGATATTTCAGGAAATAAAAAAATTGAAGCCCGAATTGGTGATTGTAGACTCCATACAAACACTACAAACTTCCTATATCGATGCATCAGCAGGATCTGTTTCTCAAATCAGAGAATGCGCAGCCGAATTCCAACGTTTTGCAAAAGAAACGAACACTCCTGTATTCTTGATTGGGCACATTACAAAAGAAGGACAAATTGCAGGACCCAAAGTGCTAGAGCACATGGTAGATACAGTACTTCAGTTTGAAGGGGATCGTCATTATGCCTATCGAATTTTACGAACGCTAAAAAACAGATTTGGAAGTACGGCAGAACTTGGTATTTATGAAATGAATGATACGGGAATGCGAGGCGTATTGAATCCAAGTGAAATTCTGCTAACGCAAAAAGAAGAGAACCTGAGTGGCATTGCAATAGCGGCAACTCTTGAAGGCCTACGACCGCTCTTGATCGAAGTACAGGCACTTGTTACTCAATCTGTATACGGCACACCCCAGCGAACCGTGAGTGGATTTGATTTGCGTCGACTGCAATTACTATTAGCAGTACTGGAAAAAAGAGGTGGTTTTCAGTTTGGTAACAAGGATGTGTTTTTAAATATCGCCGGAGGTTTAAAAGTAGANNNTCCGTTTGTTTTGCAGGAGAAGTTGGTTTGAGTGGAGAAATACGCGCTGTCAATAGAATTGAACAACGAATTGCAGAGGCTGCAAAACTAGGTTTTGAAAAAATCATTGTATCTCGCTACAATCAAAAGAGCACGAAAGGACAACTGTTCAAAAAAGATCTGGGCATAGAGGTAGTGCCAATGGCAAGGGTGGAAGAAGTGTACAAATTTCTTTTCTGATTCAATTCATCATGCGCTGGTATCGTTTACTGCAAGAAGCAGCAGCCCAATTATTATTTCCCCACTTTTGTGCAGGATGCAGTACAGATGTGTTGCATAAAGACGCATCTATTTGTGGGCGTTGTATCCATCGACTACCAGCTACTTCATTCAACATAATCAAGGATAATCCCGTTGAAAAAATTTTTTGGGGACGGATTCCTGTACAAGCAGCGATGGCCGCTTATTATTTTACGAAGGACTCACTGTTACAAACCTTATTGCATGAATTAAAATACAGAAGAAATAAAGAGTTAGGTTTTCATTTAGGACAATTAATGGGGGTGCTTTTAAAAGAATCCCCACGATTCAATCCCGACATCTTAATTCCAGTGCCTCTACACCCCAAAAAGGAAAAAGAGCGAGGATT
>DDPN01000043.1 GCA_002342205.1 Chitinophagaceae bacterium UBA2467
AATACAGACGAGCTATTGGAAGTGGAAGAACATCATGCAGCACCTGCTGAGCATGGCGCGTCTACTGAACACGAAACTTCAAAACCTGAAGCGACTCATCATTAATAGTAGAATCAACTCTATCAAACATAACTATGTCACTACTCAGATACGAATCACAGGTAAGGGCTCCATTGGTTGATGGGACCAAAGATTATCACCAGGTAACAGAAGATATCTGTCGTCCGGTGGAAGGAAAGCCATCCCGTTTATGGTGGATTGGTTTTTTAATATCTGTAGCACTATTGATTTTTGGAATCATTTCCGTAACCATGGAAGTAACCTATGGTACCGGACAATGGAATTTGAATCGTACCATTGGATGGGGTTGGGATATCACCAACTTCGTTTGGTGGGTTGGTATCGGTCACGCAGGTACGTTGATCTCTGCCATTCTTTTATTGTTCCGTCAGGGCTGGCGTACAGGTGTTAACCGCGCTGCAGAAGCGATGACCATTTTTGCGGTGATGTGCGCGGGACAGTTTCCGATTTGGCACATGGGTCGTGTATGGAATGCATTCTTTGTACTTCCTTATCCTAATACGCGCGGACCACTTTGGGTTAACTTCAACTCTCCTTTGTTGTGGGACGTATTTGCGATCTCTACTTATTTTACTGTTTCACTTTTATTCTGGTACTCTGGTTTGATTCCCGATCTGGCTACTTTGCGTGATCGTGCCAAATTAAAATGGAGAAAAGCTTTTTATGGAGTAGCTGCTTTTGGCTGGACTGGATCTACTAAGCACTGGCAGCGTCACGAGGCGTTGTCACTGGTATTAGCGGGCTTAAGTACTCCACTCGTACTTTCTGTACACACCATCGTATCCTTCGACTTTGCTACTTCAGTTGTACCTGGATGGCATACAACGATTTTCCCTCCCTACTTTGTGGCAGGTGCGATCTTTTCTGGATTTGCGATGGTGCAAACGCTATTGGTAGTAACACGTAAAGTATTGGCATTAGAAGATTACATCACAATCGAGCACGTGGATGTAATGAATAAAGTAATTGTATTGACCGGCTCTATCGTGGGAATTGCCTATTTAACGGAGTTGTTTATGGCTTGGTATAGTGCAGTGGATTACGAATGGTTTGCATTCAAGGAGAATCGTTTGAATTTGAATAGCCCATACGGATGGAGTTATTGGATCATGATGGGATGTAACGTATTGTCTCCTCAAATTTTCTGGTTCCGCAAAATGCGTCGCAACCTATTTGTCACTTTCTTCATGTCTATTCTGGTAAACATTGGAATGTGGTTTGAGCGCTTTGTGATTATCGTCACCTCTATTTATCGTGATTATCTGCCTTCTTCTTGGAGTACGTATTATTCACCAACAATTTGGGAGGTAGGATTTTATATGGGAACCTTTGGATTGTTTTTCACTTGCTATTTCCTCTTTTCAAAGTATTTCCCAGTTATTGCTATTGCAGAAATTAAGCATATCCTGAAGCGTAGCGGTGAAAACTTCAAAACAAAAATGAATAAGGAGGAAGAAGATACTGTGACACAGTTTGGAGAACATCACTTACACGATCATCATTAATCAAATCGCAATTAAGAGTATATGGCGAAAAAGAAATTCATAGTTGGCAACTTTACCGATGAAGCGGTATTGTTTCCTGCCGTTAAAAAAGTTCGTCGCGCCGGCTATAAGTTGCACGATGTGTTTACGCCATTTCCTATTCATGGATTGGATAAGGAAATGGGACTTCGTGATACCAGCTTACACACGGCTGGTTTTATCTACGGTATTACGGGTACATCCACTGCTGTTGGATTTATTACCTGGGCATTGACGATTGACTGGGCTATCAATTTTGGTGGTAAGCCCTACTTTGCTTTGCCTGCGTGGATTCCTGTAACCTTTGAGTTGACAGTATTGTTTGCAGCTGTTGGAATGGTGTTGACTTTTTGCTGGCTTTGTCAATTGGCTCCTTTTGTAAAAAAGGATCATTTTAATCCTCGTTCTACAGACGACACATTTGTGATGGCGATTGAGTGTACTTCTTCTACTAACGAAGCTGAAGCCATTCAATTTTTACAGGCAGCCGGTGCTACAGATGTAAAAGTGGAGACAAAAGAGACAGGTTGGTGGTTAGGCAGCTACGCCAATGATAAAATGCGTTTTGAGAAATAAAGATTTGAACCAATAAACCGAAAAGGTGATGAAAAAATTAGCACTGTTTACAGGAACCATCGCAATGGCATTTTCCATTGTAGGTTGTAATCAGGTTAGACGCGAAACAGGAAGAGTATACATGCCCGACATGTCTTACAGCCGCGCCTATGAAACCTATGCTTCTACGGAAGCATTGACCAAAGCGGGTGTTCATTATAATGCACGTCCAGTAGAAGGTACGGTTGCACGTGGGGCTCTTGCGGCTTATCCGTTTAAGAATGATTCAATTGGCTACGCTCGTTCTGCGGAGGTAAAAAATCCACTTGACCCTGCTACAGTAGATTTAAAAGAAGCTGAGCGCATCTATCTGATCAATTGTGGAATATGTCATGGTGCAAAATTGGATGGAAATGGTCCTTTGTGGAAAGGTGGAGACGGTCCTTATCCTGCGGCACCTCGTAATCTGATCTCTGATCCGATTGCCACCACTATGGCTGAAGGAACAATGTATCACTCTATTACCTATGGTAAAAATCTAATGGGTGGGTATGGTCCTCAGCTAAGCAGTAAACAACGCTGGGCAATTGTCACTTTTATTAAAACTAAACAAGCTGAAGCTGCTGGCGCTGCAACAGCTACTGTTAAATAATCGAAATTCTTGCATTTAAAAATAGCATGATGTCAATCCGTTCTACATTCACCGCCCCAAAAAATTACAACACCATCGCGTGGACTTTCATGGCGATCGGTTTGCTTTCTATTATTGGTCTTTGGGTGACCAGCGGTTCTAGCACTGACCCTAAAGAGCAGGCACGTTTTTGGGCTTCCTTGTTACAGAACAGTGTCTTCTTTTTATTAATTGTGAATGCTTCCATGTTTTTTGTTTGTATTACTACTTTGGCTTGGGGTGGATGGCAAATGTCTTTCCGTCGTGTACCCGAAGCAATTTCTGCTGTTGTTCCTGTTATGGGTGTGATTGCGGCTGCTATTTTATTATCGATTGTATTTGGCGATAATCATACTATTTATCATTGGACAGATGTTGAGCATGTGAAACATGATGAGATCCTTTCCCACAAGAAAGGATTCCTGAATAAAACATTCTTTTCTGTCGTTACTATTTTGACTGTTGTACTTTGGTCTTTACTCGGATGGAAAATGCGTCAGTTGTCTCGCAGCATCGATGATGAACCATTGGCTACAATGGAAGAGCGTAAGAAGTACATTTTCAAAAACACAGTATGGGCTGCTCTTTACATTGTTGTGTTTTCATTGACAGTGATGTCTTCTCTGCCTTGGTTATGGTTGATGAGTATCGACGCCCATTGGTACAGCACTATGTATAGCTGGTACACATTTGCTAGCACGTTTGTTTCTGGTATGGCGCTGATTGCTCTTTTTGTTGTTATTCTTAAAAACAACGGGTACCTTGAATACACCAACAATGAACACTTGCATGATTTAGGAAAGTTCATGTTTGCATTCTCTGTGTTCTGGACTTACTTATGGTTTTCTCAGTTTATGTTGATCTGGTACGCAAATATTCCCGAGGAAACAGTTTATTTCCAACCCCGTGCACACGGAATCTATAAAGGAATTTTCTGGTTCATGTTCATCATCAACTTTATTGCTCCCTTGTTGATTTTGATGACACGTAGTGCCAAACGTAATTATGGAACAATCACATTTATGGCCTTGTTGATCATATTCGGCCACTGGTTAGACTTCTACCAGATGGTATTTCCTGCCGTTTCTCCCAACAAGGTTCCAAATATTATTTATGATTTAGGTGTGGCATTGGGCTTTGTGGGATTGATAATGTATATGACGGGGCGTGCACTGGCAAAAGCGCCATTGCTGGCCCGCAATCACCCTTTTGTGAAAGAAAGTTTGATTCACCATACCTGATTTTTTGACAATTGAAAGTGCGAACGAATTGTAAACAGAAATTAAAAGCCGTTAGATAAACTTATGCAGACGTTACTAATTGCAGCTATCCTGATTTTATTCCTTGTAGTCGTATTTCAAATTGCGAAAGCAAGTGAGTATGTGGCAATGATTCGTGGATATGAAAATGCACGCAAGCAAAGCAATCGCATCAATGCCTTTTTGTTACTCGCCTTTTTAGTGCTTGGATTGATTGGCGTGTACTACTGTAATGAGCAGCTAAAGGGTTCAATTTTAGGAGAGCCTGCTTCTGATCACGGTGTACTGGTTGACAGAATGTTGTATGTGACTCTGGCAATCACATTTGTAGTGTTCTTGATCACACAGATTGCATTGTTCTGGTTTGCTTACAAATACCAGGAGTCAGATAACCGCAAAGCGTATTACTATCCACACAATAACACACTCGAATTAATCTGGACTGTTATTCCTGCTATTGCATTATCTGTGTTAGTAGGTTTTGGAATTTTTTATTGGTTTAAAATTACCGGCCCTGCTCCAAAAGATGCTATGGTTGTTGAGGTGGTTGGAAAGCAGTTTGGTTGGGAGTTTCGTTACCCCGGTGCAGATGGAATTTTGGGTAAAAAATATTTCAAGAAGGTAGACGCGGCTAATAATAATCCAGTGGGTCAGCTATGGGAAGATCCTGCTAACCATGATGATGTATTTGTAGAGCAAGAAATGCACTTGGTAGTTGGAAAGCCCGTGCAATTAGTTATTGGTGCTAAAGATGTTATTCATGACGTAGGATTAGTGCATTTCCGTATGAAAATGGATGCTGTTCCAGGAACGCCTACATCAATGTGGTTTACTCCTAAGTTCACTACAAAAGAAATGAAAGAGAAGACTGGTAATCCTGATTTTGTCTATGAACTTTCATGTGATCAAATGTGCGGTAAGGGCCACTGGAGTATGCGTGGTGTGATTGTTGTAGAAACACAGGAAGAATTTGATGCTTGGTTAGCTTCTAAAAAGCCTCAGTATTTGGTTGCAAATCCTGATAAAGATCCAGCTACAAAAAAAGATAGCGTAAGTGTTGCACCCTTAACTGGTGCGATCATTCGATAAAAGAAAAATTCAGAATTCGAAAAAACGAAGAGCAATGAGCGAAACAACAACAGTACATGCAGCGNNAAGTGACTCATGCGCACACTCACCACGAGGACCATGGTCACCATGAACAGTCCTTCATTTCGAAGTACATCTTCAGTATGGACCACAAAACAATCGGGAAGCAATTCCTGATCACTGGTATCGTTTGGGCGATCATCGGTGGATTCTTCTCTGTTTTGTTCCGTCTACAATTGGGATACCCTGAAGCGTCATTCCCAATTTTAGAAACCGTGTTTGGTCATTGGGCAAAAGGCGGACAGATTCAACCTGAGTTTTATTACGGATTGGTTACTATGCACGGTACCATTCTCGTATTCTTTGTGTTGACTGCCGGACTGAGCGGAACATTTGCCAACCTGCTAATTCCTCTTCAGATTGGAGCACGTGATATGGCGTCTCCGTTTCTAAATATGCTATCCTACTGGTTCTTTTTCTTGGCTGGGATTGTG
>DDPN01000093.1 GCA_002342205.1 Chitinophagaceae bacterium UBA2467
CTACACCAATATTGATGGTGTTGATGATGACATTAATAATATGCCTTTTATTCGGCAGTGTACTACACAGCAGTGGAAGCCTATGCATCGTTTTCAAACGGCTTATATGTTTTTACTGTATGGATTTACTTCTTTGTTCATGTTCTTTATGGATTATGTAAAATATTTTTCAAAAAAGATACATACTACACCGTTGAAGAAAATGGATAAATGGGAGCACCTTGTTTTTTGGGGGGGGAAACTCTTTTTTATCCTATTTTATATTCTTCTACCTATTTATCTATTAGGGTGGAGTCAAGGTCTAATGGGTCTTTTTATCAGCCAGTTTACAATGGGATTAACGCTTGCTATTGTATTTCAATTAGCACACGTTGTGGAGCATGCTGAGTTTGAAGCCGCAGGTGTTGATCCTGTGAAAATTGAAAATGAATGGGCTATTCATCAAATAAAAACCACAGCAAATTTTGCTTTTACTAATAAAATAGCGACCTGGTTTTTAGGTGGTCTTAATTATCAGATAGAACATCATCTTTTTCCACGGATAAGTCATATCCATTATCCTGCGATCAGCCGAATTGTACAGGAGACTTGTGCGCAATTCGGTTTAAACTATCTCTATTTCCCTACTACGCGCGCCGCTGTAGTTTCACATGTGCGCTTTATGAATCAAATGGGGAAAAAGCCTTATTAATATTGGCTCAACGGGCTTATCGAAATTGCGCAATCAAAAATTAAATTTCTATTAATATTGATTGTATAATTGTTTATTATTCTGTTTATATTTTATTTAGTAAAGCATAATTCAGTATATGTGGCGTAGATTACTTGCTTTACATTTTATTATTGTTAGTTTATTTACAAAGCAAGCTTTTGCCCAAAAAGACAGTGTCCAGAAATTAGAGGAAGTAATAGTAACAGCTACACGAATACCCGTGTCAACACAGCAAGTGCCCTTTACTTTCACAGTAAAGGACTCAAAAAAAAATAGTATTCTATTTGATCGAACAGTTCCAGAATCACTATCTAGTTTACCGGGTGTATTTATACAAAAAACAAATCATGGAGGAGGTTCTCCCTTTGTAAGAGGGATGACAGGCAATCAAAATTTAATTTTAATTGATGGATTTCGTTTAAATAATTCCATTTTCCGATATGGGCCTAATCAATATTTAACACTTTTCGATGCTCAATCGGTAGATAGAGTTGAAGTGGTTAAAGGAACAGGGTCAGTGCAATTTGGAAGTGATGCACTTGGGGGTGTCATTAATGTTATAACATATACCCCTCAGTTTACTGCAACACCTACATGGGCACCTATATTAAATATACGAGGTACATCAGCTGGAATGGAAAAAACAATACGACCATCTATTGGATATAGTAATAGGAAAGTGGCAATTATTGTAGCCAGCTGCTATAGTGATTTTGGAGATCTCAAAGGGGGAGATACCACCGGATTTCAACGACCTTCAGGTTATAGTCAATTTTCAATGAATGCAAAACTTAATGCACAATTAAATAAAACATTGAGTCTTCAATTTGCAGTTTCTGCTGTTACACAAAAAAAAGTTCCACTTTATCATCGATATCAGCTAGATAAGTTTAAAATAGCTTTATCGGACCCCTTACAACGTCAACAAACATTTATTCGCGTACAAAAAAAATTAAACTCTACATTATTGCGAGAAATTAGTATCGGCGCGTCTTTACAAAATTTATTTGAAAAAAGAGTAAGTCAATCTCGTACAGCATTAGCAAAAACCTTTGAGAAAGATAAAATAAACGGTTTTTCTTTTACTGCTGAAACATTTTGGACATTGAAAAAAAATTGGACAAATTCTTTATCTGTAGAGCTTAATCGTGACCATGTTATAAGTACTCGCGAATTACTATATTTAAATGGTTCCATTGAGTCAAAACGAGGCTTATATCCTACTAACTCATCTTATGTTCATAGCGCTATTTTTAATTTACATCAGATTACGCTTAATCAATTACGATTAGATTTTGGTTGGCGTTATCACCAATACCGCATTAATCTTTTTGATTCTACTCTTGGTCCTATCAAAGTAAAGCCAAATGCACTTGTTTATTTGGCAGGTGCATCTTTTTCATTATCAGCTGCATTAACATTTTATGGAAATATAAGCAGTGGCTATCGGGCTCCTAATATTGATGATATGGGAACTGTCGGCGTTATTGATTTTAGATACGAAGTTCCTGCTTATGATTTGAAGCCTGAGGAATCTTTAAATAAGGAGTTGGGAATACGTTGGCGTAAACAAAAAATCTTTGCAACAACGTCCTTATTTCACACCTCGTTTCATAACTTAATTACTAGAATTAAAACAGAGCGAATAATCAATAATTATTCGGTATATATTAAACAAAATATTGAAAAAGCATTTATTTGGGGAACAGAATGGACCCTGGATGGCCAAGTAGGAAAAAATTGGAAGGGTGCAGTAAATTTCACTTATTTGTTTGGAAAAAACGTTACACGTAATGAGCCTATGCGTCGAATACCACCGATGACTTGTAACTTCAACATTCAATATGCAATGGGTAATCAGCAGGTAGGACTTTTTCTTGAAAGCGCAGGATTACAAGACCGATTAGCACAGGGCGATAAAGATGATACTCGTATCCCAGTTGGAGGAACACCCGGATTTTCAATTTGGAATTTATCTATTTCTGGAAAATTAAATTTTGTAAAGTATCGAGTACTTTTTTACAACCTTTTTAATAAAGACTTTCGTACACATGGTTCAGGTATCAATGGTATGGGACGAGCTATCACCATTTCTACCTCCATTGTATTAAATAACAAAACATAATTTTATGAAAAATAAATTAGTTGTGTTGATGTTTGCTCTTTTTGCTATTCAAGTAAGTGCACAACAACAATTACCCGACCCCGTTTTATTGCCTAATGGTTGGAAATTAACTCCTGCCGGTGTGTCAATTCCATTAGGAGATCTTCCCTTAAATATGATTTCAAATCACAGTGGTACATATGTTGCAGTTACAAATAATGGACAGAGCACACAAACACTGCAGTTATTTGATATAAGCCAAAAAAAATTACTAGATGAAGTTGTTATTCCAAAATCGTGGTACGGGCTTGCTTTTTCATCTGATGATCAGTATTTGTTTGCCTCAGGTGGGCATGATAATCAAATATTAAAATATTCTACTAAGGAAGGAAAATTACATTTGGTCGATAGCATTGTTTTAGGTAAGCCTTGGCCTACTAAAATTGGACCTGCAGGAATTACTATTGATGATAAAAGCAAATTCTCTACGTCGTTACTCGTGAGGATAAAAAACTGTACATTATAGATCTCTTAACAAATAAAATTACTAATACATATGGCCTTGGTGCTGAAGCGTATGATTGTAAGTTAAGTCTTAATAAAACTGAATTATATATTTCACTGTGGGGAGGAGATAAAATTTTAGTGTTAAATACAGATACTAAACGATGGATAAATACCATTCCTGTTGGCGATAACCCCAATGAAATACTTCTTTCGCCCAGTGGAGATAGATTATTTGTTTCCAATGCAAATGATAATTCTGTTTTAGTTATAGATCTTAGATCTAAAAAAGTCACTGAAACATTGGATGCTGCACTTTATCCAAATTCACCAGCTGGTTCAACTTCTAATAGTATTGCATTAGATCCCAAAACAAGCTATTTGTATATAGCTAATGCTGATAATAATTGTATTGCTGTTTTTGATACAAAGGCTCCTAATCAAAGTACACCTATAGGATTTATTCCCGTGGGTTGGTATCCCACCTCAGTGCGTGTTATAAATGGTCAACTTTGGGTTGCAAATGGTAAAGGGATGGCTTCAAAAGCAAATCCTTTTGGCCCTTCTCCAATAAGGAAAAGGGAAGAAGTTATTCACCATGGGTTTTCTACAAAGCCAGGAAATGAAGTAGAATATATTGGAGGACTTTTTAAGGGGACACTTTCAATTATACCAATACCCTCAAAATCGATATTATCGTATTATACAAAAGCAGTTTATAAAAACTCCCCTTATCATCCTTCTAAATTTAATAACGCTGACTCCTTGGCTTCAGGATACCCAATTCCCATGTCGGACGGGGTTACTTCGCCTATTAAGTATGTCTTTTATGTAATTAAAGAAAATCGCACCTATGATCAAGTATTAGCAGATTTACCGCAGGGAAGAGGTGACACATCCTTACTATTATTTGGAAGAAAAGTTACTCCTAACCAACATCATCTTGCCGAGCAGTTTGTACTTCTTGATAATTTTTATGTAAATTCAGAAGTAAGCGCGGATGGGCACAATTGGACAATGGGCGGGTATGCAAATGATTATTTGGAGAAAACGTGGCCCTCTAGTTATGGAGGCAGAGGAGGAACGTATGGTGGCGAGGGGGAGCGTGTAATTGCTAATAATAAGGATGGATTTTTTTGGGATAATTGTTCCCGATATGGCATAAGTTTTCGATCTTATGGAGAATTTGTTAGTGGCGATAAGCCTACTATTCCTGTTTTAGAAAAAAATATTTGTACATATTTTCCTGATTATAATTTGTCTATTCGGGATACCACCCGATTTAGAATGTGGGAAAGAGATTTTGATTCACTATTGGCATTAAATAAGGTTCCACAATTTAATACAGTTCGATTTGGGAATGACCATACAGAGGGTTTAAAACTAAATAGGCCTACACCATTTGCACATGTCGCTGATAATGACTTGGCAGTGGGGATGTTTATCGAAAAGTTGGCAGCATCTTCAATTTGGAACCAGACCGCAATTTTCATAGTTGAAGACGATGCCCAAAATGGAGCAGATCATATTGACGCTCATCGAAGTACAGCTTATGTAGCAGGTGGGTTTGTTAAACGAGGATATGTCGATCACACATTATACACAACAGCCTCTATGCTTCGTACGATGGAATTAATTCTTGGATTACCACCTCTTACACAGTATGATGCCTCTGCGACTCCCATGTGGAGATGTTTTGATAAAGAATCAAAAGCCTTTCCGTTCAAAGCTTTCATACCTTCTGTTAATTTGAATGAAATTAACTCTGGTACTACTGAGTGGCAAAAAAGAAGTGAAAAATTTGATTTTACAAAAGAAGATATCAATGATGACGTGGAGTTTAATCGAGTTTTATGGCATGGTATAAAAGGAGCTCGTCCGTATCCTGGCCCACGCCGTTCTGCTTTTGTAATGCCTTTAAGTGAATAATCTAATAACGTCTTATTTATATTTTCTTAATAGGACTTTCACACTTTCCTAACAATTGGCTTTGACTTTTGCTCAATAATATAAAAGCCAAAATTATGATAGTTTTTTTCCATTCACTTCAAAAGCGATTCAGCTTTTTGCTACTTAGTTTACTCCTCGCTAATTTTCTAAGTGCACAAAATCGCATAACAGGAAAGATTTTAGCAGAGGAAGGACGTCAGCCCATTGTAGGAGCCACTATCGTATTAAAAGGACAAAGCCGCACTACTCTTAGCGACAAGAATGGAACTTTTTCGCTTGAAGGAGAGGCTGGAGATATTCTTACAATTTCTAGTCAGGGATTTATGAACCAAGAGGTATCTGCCTTGAATGAACCCATGACTATCATTCTAAAAAGTGAGATCAAAGATCTCAGTGAGGTAATTGTTACCGCATTAGGTATTAGGAAAGAAAAAAAGAAGTTAGGCTACGCAATTCAAGAGTTGAAAGGTGATGAATTGACTGTTGCTCGTGAAACGAACGTTGTAAATCAATTAGCAGGAAAAGTTGCGGGTGTTACAGTTGTGGGAAGTCCCTCTGGAATAGGCGGATCTGCTCGTGTGACCATTCGTGGTGAGCGTTCAGTTGATTTAAATAAGAACCAGCCACTTTATGTAGTGGATGGAGTTCCCATCAGCAATTCAATAACCGGTGGATCTGGTCGTGGAAATCTGGAAGTTGACTTTGGAAATGGTGCAAGTTTTGTAAACCCTGATGATATTGAATCAATGACCGTGTTGAAAGGCCCTGCTGCTTCGGCCTTATATGGGTCCAGAGCTGCGAATGGTGTAATATTAATTAAAACAAAATCAGGTAAAAAGCAAAAGGGAATTGGTGTTGAAGCAAGCACAAATCTGACAGTTGAAACCCCGCTTAAGTTGCCTGAATACCAAACCGTTTACGGTCAAGGAAATGGAAGCGGTGGAAATTTTGCGTTTGTAAATGGTGCGGGAAGTGGTCTTGCTGATGGAACGGATGAAGGTTGGGGTCCTGCTTTTAATGGTCAAAGTTTTCCGCAGTTTAATTCTCCTCGCACTCTAAACGGTCAATTAATTAACTACACTGGAGGTGATTTGAATGCCCCAGTAGGAAGTGTAATTACTCCAAGTCCCTGGCTTGCTGATAAGAATAACCTACGTGATTTTCTTCAAACAGGTACCACTTACACTAATAACGTTTCATTAGTGGGCAGCAATAAAGAATCTGATTTTAGGTTAAGCTATACAAATGTTAATCAAAAGGGAATTGTTCCTAATACTGATCTAAATCGTAATACGATTTCATTTTCTGGTGGATACAATTTAACTCCAAAATTTTCAGCTAGAACTTTTGTGAGCTATATCAAAAGCGAAAGTGATAACAGACCTTCAATCAGTTACGGAACTGAAAGTATCATGTATTTATTTAACTGTTGGTTGCCAGCATCGGTAAACGTAGATGATATGAAACGTTTATGGCAGCCAGGTTTAGAAAATTTGAAGCAATACAGCTGGAATTATAATTATCATGATAATCCTTATTTAACAGTTTTAAAGAACACAAACGGGCAGTATTATGACCGTTTAATTGGAAATATAATTCTTAAATACGAGTTTACTAATTGGTTGAGCTTACAAGTAAGAACAGCTACTGACTGGAGTAATGAGCGCAGGGAGTATCGCCGTGCGTTTAGTACACAGCGTTTTCCCTTTGGGCAGTATCGTGAAACAGCAATTGTAAATGAAGAGAGAAATACGGATTTTTTGTTTTCTGCTAACAAGAACATAAACAGTGATTTCACTTTCTCAGGGACATTTGGAGGCAATCAGATGAAGCAAATTTCTAGATTTGACGAATCTGTAGCCGGACAGCTTAATATTCCTGAAATTTATAGTTTGAATAACTCCAGAATTGCGCTTGTTACGGAGCAAAACAATGTTGGTAAGCGAATCAATAGTTTATATGGAAGTGCTGGTATTGCTTTCAAGAATAAAATATTTTTAGATATCACAGGACGTAATGATTGGAGCTCAGCTCTTACGCTTCCTGAAGATCTATTAGCGTTTGGAAAAGAAGACAATTCTTATTTTTATTCTTCATTTGCGCTGAGCGCTATTGTTAGTGATTTAGTGAAATTGCCCAAGGCCATCAACTTTATGAAAGCAAGAGCTAGCTTTGCGCAAGTAGGTAATGATACTGATCCATTTACATTTACACAAACGTATAGCCGTAGTGAACCTTTTGGTTCATCTCAAATATATGGAGAGACAAGCCGTTTGGCTAACTTAAATCTGAAGCCTGAAATTAGCTCTGCAGTTGAATTTGGTACTGACATTCGCTTTTTAGGTGGAAGAATTGGTTTAGATGCTACGTACTATCATAGTAACACTAAAAATCAAATTTTAAATATTCCATTAACTGGAACAAGTGGATATAATTCTCGTGTGATTAATGCTGGGTTAATTCAAAATTATGGTGTTGAAGTTATGTTGACTGCAACACCTATTAAGAAAGCCCATTTCACTTGGGATGCGTTTGTAAATTTTTCTGCCAACAGAAGTAAAGTTGTTGAGTTAAGCGATGGTTTAACTAATTATGTTATGGCAACAAGACGTGTTACTGTGGAGGCGCGTGTAGGTGAGCGTATGGGAAATCTGTATGGCATTGGCTTTGCCCGCGTACAAAGTACTGATCCCTCTGCTCCTTATTATGATGCAACAGGTAAGTACACAGGCCAAATGGTATTTGCAGCAAATGGAAGACCTATTAGAACCACCAATAGAATTTATCTTGGTAATTATAACCCAGATTGGTTAATGGGCCTAGGAAATAATTTTTCTTATAAAGGAATCAAATTGAGTTTCTTATTTGATATACGCCAAGGTGGACGATTATACTCTGAAACACAAACAGTTGGGCGTGAAGGAGGTATTATTACTGAAACCTTAGAGGGTAGAGCTAATGGATATGATCTTACGATAAATGGTAACGGAGTAATTGGTCAAGGTGTTGTAGTAAACTCATCAGGTGGTTTTAGTCCTAACACAACAAAAGTAACTGCAAGAGAGTGGCACACTGCTTGGACTGGTGGAAGAGGTATTGCTGAGGGTGTTATGTATGACGCATCTTTCATTAAGCTTCGTGAATTACAAATTGGTTATACTCTACCTGACAAATGGTTTGGCAAATCACCCTTCCGTTCTGTTAGTGTAAATCTAGTTGGCCGTAACTTATTACTATGGGATCGTGTACCACACGTTGACCCAGAGGTTATGTCTTATACTGGTGGAACTGCGTTACCAGGTATTGAAAACATGAGTATTCCAACTACACGTAGCTATGGAGTTAATTTGAGTTTTAAATTCTAAATACCATTCAACAGTACTATTTTATGAAATATCTAGTAATCTTAACATTTGTTGCATCGCTGGTGATTATGCCGGGTTGTACAAAGGATTTTCGTGAAACCAACACCAACAGAAATAATCCAACTTCGGTTACGCCCGACCTGTTACTTAGTGGTATTATTAAAAGCACATTGGACCAGCAAGTTAGTGAAGCCTGGGGCATTGGAAATATAGTAGCACAGTACCATGCTAAAATTCAATTTGTGAATGAAGATCGATACGGTTGGAATGAGCAAAATGGTATTTGGAATAACGTTTACGGAAATTACCGAAATCTTCAAAACATTTTCACTCAGGTTGGGACTAATACATCTAGTCCCTATTATGGAGTTGCATTAATTTTAAAGTCATGGATGTTCTCACTTGCAACAGATGCTTATGGAGATGTTCCCTACAGCGAAGCTGGAAAAGCAAAATCAGATGGGCTTTATCAGCCAAAGTATGATAAGCAAGAGGATATTTATACTGGAATATTAGCTGACTTAAAAAAGGCTAATGAGGTGTTAGCTACTGCAAATGGACCCTTTTCTGGCGATTTAATTTATGGAGGTGGTGCCTCTTCCTTGATCAAGTGGCGTCGATTAGCTAACTCATTACGCTTGCGCTATCTACTTCGTTTATCAAAGCAAAAAAGTGTAACCACAGAAATGCAAGCTATACTCTCTGATCCAACAAATAACCCGATTTTCACTGGAAATTCAGATAATGCGGAGTTACGTTACTTATCAGCAGCTCCTAACCAGTGGCCATTATATGGCTCCAGAGTTGGTTCCTTTGATGAGTTTAGAGTTAGTAAAACTTTGACCGATCGCTTATCGACATTAAATGACCCTCGTGTTCGTGTATTTGGACGACCTACCCAAGCATCTGTCGCCGCTGGATCTCCCGTTATTCTGGGTATTCCTAATGGATTGAGTGATGTTGCTGCACTTGCCTATAATGGCGGAGTACAAGGTGTTTCCAGAGTTGGTTACACATTTGCTTGTTTGGTTTGCAATGATGCAGGACAGACTCCTCCTGTAGCAGATGCACCGCGTGCAATATTGATGAATTATGCAGAATTGCAATTTATTTTAGCAGAAGCAAGGCAAAAAGGAATAATTACAACTGGTGACGCTACCACATATTATAATAATGGAATTACAGCCAATTTTGCATATTGGCAATCGGTAGTACCCGCTGCCTATAACATTAATGTAGCAATTCCAACTGGTTATTTGACGCAGCCTGCTGTTCAGTTAATAGGAACAGATAGTGGGATTCTTCAAAAAATTGCTCTACAAAAATGGATTGCTCTTTACTTTAACGGTTTAGAGGCTTGGTTTGATTGGAAAAGAACAGGGCTACCCGAAATTATCCCTGGACCTGCTAATTTAAATAGTAATAAAGTTCCAGTGCGATATATATATCCTTTAACGGAGCAAGCCTTGAACGGCGCCAATAGAACTGCAGCAGTTCAACGCCAAGGAGCAGATGATTTAAACACACGTAGCTGGATTTTCAAATGAGAAGCTTAACTTTCTTTTTGAAGCACATCCTTTTGGGTGTGTTTCTTTTTATATCTATTGTCCATTTAAAAGGACAAACTATAATAACATTACAGGCCCCTGGAAGAGATTCCCTTACTATTATTCGAGATAATGGCTTTGCTATTTTACCTAGCGGTAGGCTTGTTAAGCCAGTTGGACTTGTAAAAAAAATAACACACGATCCTTTTGGATTAACTGTTTCTCCAGATGGAAAATTTGCGGCAACACTTCATAATGGGGTATTATCCTTATATGATGTTCAAAAGGATTCTGTTACACGAATTCCTGATTATTCAAAAAAAATTGCCTCTCCTTTTCCCAAAGGATCTCTCATTGGTGTTTCATTTGCGAATGATGGTAAAACAATTTTTTTAAGTGCAGGAGATGAGGGTTCCGTAATTGTTTTTGACTATCTCAATTTAAAAGTGATTCAAGTAATTTCCTTAAACGGAGAATTTAATGGAAAAAAATACCAAGATAGTTTTACTTCGGATTTAGTTTTTCTGCCGGAAAAAAATGAATTATTGGTTTTAGATTTAGCTAATTACCGACTAGTACGAATTAATGCTTACACAAAAAAAATTATCGCTTCTATTTCCACTGGCAGATTGCCATTCGGATTAGCGATAAGTCCTGATAAAAAAACGGCACTAGTTGCTAATGTCGGTATGTATGCATACTCTCTTATTGCGGGTGCAACCAAAGAAAATTATGATTCAATTTTAATCAGTAACCATCCCTATGGTCACAATACCTCAGAGTCTCGAAATGGTACTATAATTAATGGAAAACAAATTCCGGGGGTTGGAGATCCGAATGCCGAGGAGGCAATGAGCGTTTTTATTATTGATCTTGATTCTAATCAAGTTCGTAGTAAAGTAAAAACGGGTTTATTAGTTGGAGAAATTATTGATGATAAAGAAGTAATTGGTGGTTCAAGTCCAAATAGTATTGCGATTGGTAATCAATATGCATTTGTAAGTAATGCGACCAATGATAATATTTCTGTAATTGATTACCGAACCGGAAAAATAGTCAAGCACATTCAACTCCAAATTACTCCCGTTTTAGATTCAGTTAGAGGGTATCTACCCTTTGGAATAACATTATCCCCTGATCAAAAAAAGTTGTATGTAGCCTTACTTGGCTTAAACGCAGTGGCCGTTGTGGATATTGAAAATTCTAGGGTTGAGGGCTTGATTCCAACTGGTTGGGGGCCCACCCGAGTTCAACAAGATGCCAAGGGTGAGCATCTGTTTATTGTTAGCTGTCGTGGTTTTGGGGCAGGGCCAAATGGAGGAGTAAATTTTAAAGCGCCCATTCAAGGGACCTATGTTGGGGATATTCAGCTTGCGACTTTGCAATATCTTGATACACCCTCAGCTGCCGAGCTAAAAGAGTATACAAATAATGTACTCTCTTATACCTTTAAAAATTATATAAGCGATAATGACAACTTAATACTTCCAGTTTATCCTGGACAATATATATCTCCTATTAAATACATCGTTTATATAACAAAGGAAAATAGAACCTACGATGAAGTATTTGGTCAGTTGAAATTCGCAAATGGTGACTCCACATTAGCTCGATTTGGTTTGGGTGTAACTCTGAAGGATAAAAATGGATCTAATCTTTATAATGTTAACGTTACACCTAACCACCATAAACTTGCAAAACAATTTTCTTTTAGTGATAATTTCTACTGTGATAGTGATGCTTCTATACACGGACATCACTGGATGATGGGGGTTATACCTAACGAATGGGTAGAGACTAATTCAAATACTTCAAAAACGGCAAAATTATTTTCAGAGGCACCTGGCAGAAGATTTCCAGGGTCAACTGGAAGTATGGATCCTGAGGATTTTGCTGAAACGGGAGGGCTATGGGAAGCATTAGAGAGATCCGGAATTGAGTTTTATAATTTTGGTGAAGCCAATGAAACTGCGCACGTCAGAGAAAATTGGTACGACACCTCAACAGGGGCTGCACATGGTGTAATGGTTCCCATGCAAAGAGCTTTACATAAACGCACCAGCCAAAATTACGCTGGGTATAATATGAATATTCCTGATCAATTTAGAGCCTATCAATTTGAAAAGGAATTCACTGCAAAGTGGCTTGCAGGAAAAGATACCTTACCTCCACTTATCACCATTCAATTACCTAATGACCACACAACCTCTCCTCGTCCCGCCGATGGATATCCCTACACACACAGTTATGTAGCAGACAATGATTTGGCACTAGGTCGGATGCTTCATTTTTTGTCAAGAACTCCTTACTGGAAAAATATGTTAGTGATTATTACAGAGGATGACCCCCAGGGTGGAGTAGATCATGTAGATGCCCATCGTAGTTTATTAATGATGGCTGGGCCATATGTCAAAAAAGGGTATGTTTCACGCACCCATGCAAATTTTTCATCTATATTAAAAGTTATTTATAATATTCTTGGTATTTCATATGTAAATCAATATGACATAACGGCCTCGCTTTTATCTGATTATTTTACAAACTATCCCGATTTTACTCCTTATACACTCGAATCTTCCGATTTAAGAATCTTTGATCCCAATAAAGCTTTAAAAAAATATAATTACGAGCTAGATTGGAAGAAAATAATCCAGGGTCCAGCCATGGATGATGTGAATGACATTAAAAAACAGCATTACCAACTAAACAAGTAGAAATGCCAACGCCTTTACCTTTTACCCCAGAACAAGTTGCTGAGGAAATTGTTTCATTATTTAATGAGCATGGTGACAGTGATTATATTGGAGAAGAAGTATCTCAAATTCAACACATGACGCAATGTGCAACATTAGCACAAAGAGATGAACAATCTGAAGAAGTAGTATTGGCAGCTTTATTACATGATATTGGTCACTTGTGTGAATATGTAATGGCGGTAGATCGTATGGATAAATTTGGCGTGGTTGATCATGAATTTTTGGGACAAACATTTTTGCGGGAGCGTGGATTTTCTGAATCAGTTTGTAAAATGGTAGCCTCACATGTGAATGCCAAGCGGTATTTGACTTACCGCGATCCTCTTTACTATGATTTGTTATCAGAGGCTAGTAAAGAGACTTTAGCGGTTCAAGGAGGTCGTATGACTTCAGATGAAGCTTTAACTTTTGAGATGGACCCGCTTCATATGTATTATGTGCAATTACGTAAATGGGATGATCAAGCTAAGAATCCATCCATCTCTGCATTGCCCATTGAGTCCTTTAGGGATATAATTGTACGTCATTTACAGGCACAACAAGCATAAACGTGAACCGCATTAAAAGGTTTAACGGGGCTGATTTTTATTCTAAAAGTTTTTTGATATTACATGCTTCCTTAAGTGCCTTTATTGTCTATACATGTATGTATGCTGTTAGAAAGCCTTATACAGCTTCTTCTTTCGAGGGACTTGAACAATTTGGTATCTCCTATAAAGTCGTATTAGTTACTTCTCAGGTTATTGGCTATATGCTAAGTAAGTTTATTGGTATCAAGGTAATTTCTGAAGTGCAACCCAATAGTCGTCCTAAATATATAATTGGATTAATAGTAATAGGTTGGCTTGCTCTTTTGTTTTTTGCAATTGTTCCCTTTCAATTTAAATTTATTTTTCTTTTTTTAAACGGTCTACCATTAGGTATGATATGGGGATTGGTATTTAGCTACTTGGAGGGAAGAAAATTTACTGACTTGATGGGGTCTCTTTTGGCCACAAGTTTTATAATTTCGTCTGGGATTGCAAAAACTGTAGGACGTCATATTTTGAGCTCTACGAATTTTGATCAATGGTGGATGCCATTTATAACGGCCTCACTTTTTTTATTGCCACTGCTTATATTTACTTATTTACTTAGCAAAGTACCTGCGCCTACAATTGAAGATCAAAAAGAACGATCTCCTCGTTTTCCAATGAATCATAAACAACGTGGAGAATTTATCAGGAAGTATGGAGTATTAATGATTGCTCCTGTCGTGACCTATATGTTGCTAACAGCTCTTAGAGATTTTTGTGAAGATTTTTCTCTCGAATTATGGATAGAGACAAAGCAGGCCTCAACTATTTATCTATTCACACAAACTAGCACAGTTGCCGGATTTATTGTCATGGGCCTTGTGGGGTTATTATTTTTAATTCGAAATAATTTTAAGGCGTTTCAAACAATTCACATTTTTGTTGTTTTGGGCTTTCTTTTATGTATTGTAAGCACATATTTATTTCAAATAAATTTGTTAAATCCTATAAGCTGGATGATCTGTTCTACTACTGGTTTATATATGGGTTATGTGTCTTGTAATAGTATTTATTACGAGCGTATGATCGCTAGTTTTCAAATACAAGGAAATGTTGGCTTCGTTATGTATATCGCAGATGCATTTGGTTATCTAGGAACTGTATTCGTTTTATTAATAAAGGAATATTTTGAGTGGCAAGTGAATTGGGTATCTTTTTTTACCATTGCATTTTATGTAGCTAGTTTTTTGGGTATTATATTCATCTTAAGTTCACTTTGGGGATTTAATCGTAAATATCAATTAATACAGTATGCCTAAAAATGCAATTGTAATTGGGGCTGGAATCGTAGGACTCTCCACTGCCCGAGCGTTAGCTGAACAAGGATGGCAGGTAACAGTCTATGAAAGGTCTGAAACTGCGAAAGGCGCTTCTATCAGAAACTTTGGAATGATTTGGCCAATTGGTCAAAAGTCTGGTAAGCAATATGAACGTGCCATGCGAACCAAATCGATTTGGAAACAAATTTGTCAAGAAACAGGTTATTGGATTGAAGAATCAGGAAGCCTTCATTTAGCAAAATCGGAAGAGGAAAAAGTAACTATGCAAGAATTAGGAGAGATATTTTCAAAAGAAAGGCCTGTCCATTGGATATCTCCTGTACAAATTGCACAATTAAGTGATGCTCCGCGACAAGATAATTTGTATGGCGGTTTGTGGAGTGCTGATGAGGCAATAGTAGAATCCAGATTAATTATTCGTGATTTGCCAACATATCTGCAAGAGCGATATTCAATCAAATTTTTATTTCAACACGCTATTACTAATGTTGGAACTGGATTTGTTCATATTAATAATAAGCGGATTGATGCAGATCTAATTTTTATTTGTAACGGAGCAGATTTTGAGACGTTGTATCCAGCTATTTTTAAAAAATATTTTATAAAATGTAAACTCCAAATGATGCGTCTGGTTGAGCAGCCAGCAAAGTGGCGAATGGGTCCTTCAATTTGTGGAGGTCTTTCATTAGCGCATTATAAGAGTTTTGAAATCGCACCATCTTTGTCTTTGCTAAAAGAAAGGTTATATGAAAAATACCCAGATTATTTTGATTACGGTATACACGTAATGGTTTCACAAAATCATCTAGGACAACTCACAATTGGCGACAGTCATGAGTATGGTGATTCAATAGAGCCATTTGATAAAAGTATTGTTAATGAGCTAGTTTTAAACTATTTGAAAGATCTAGTCAATTTTAGAGATTGGTCTGTGATACAAACTTGGAATGGAGAATATGCAAAATTATCAAACGGGGGAACCGAGTTTTTCTATGAGGCCGAACCCAATGTTTGGATAATGAATGGTTTTGGGGGAGCGGGCATGACATTAGCACTAGGAACTGTCGAGGAATGCTGTCAGCAGTTTTAAACTAAGTTTATCCACTATAATTTAACATTATACGCAGTTAACATTTAGGTAAAAGCTTAATAACAATTTCTTTACACGCTTAGTGGACCTTGAAGAAAATGTTATTTATGGAATCTATTGTTTTTGACCACACAAGAAAACTGATTCATCATGGCATTTTTAATAAACTAACCGATGAGCAATTTTCGAATTTGTATATAACCTTACTACGTGATATTTCTTCAAAAGCGACTTTTGATTTATTACGTTTATGGCGTAAAGCCGATTTTTCTAGATCACATTTAAAATATAAGCTACTCTCAGACACCAATTTGATTTTAAAAAAATATGGTATGCCAATTCTGGAAGAAAAATATTCTTTAGAGGAAATTTAATTTTATTTAAATGATCAAGTTGGTTGTGTTTGATTTGGCTGGAACAGTATTAGATGAACAAAATATCGTTTACAAAACATTGTATCGATGTATAAATGAATCTGGTATTCCAGTTTCATATGAAAAAGTTATTGAGTTAGGTGCAGGAAAAGAAAAAAGCCAGGCAGTTAGAGATATACTAAATCAATATTCCTTGGATTCATCCTTGCAACTACAGGGGGCTATTTATAATTTTTTTTTGCAAGAACTGAGTAATGAGTATTCTTCATTGGAGGTTAAACCAATGTTTGGTGCGGAAGAGGTCTTTATGAAACTGCGTACACTAAAAATATTTATTGCTTTCAATACCGGCTATAATCGAACCACCACCGAGCAATTGATGGCTAAACTAAATTGGAAAAAGCAAATCCACTTCGATTTAATTATTACTTCATCTGAAGTTGCCCGTTCTAGGCCTGCTCCTGATATGATATGGCGTGCTATGGAGTTACTTGGTGTTAAATCGGCGGATAAAGTTATAAAAATTGGAGATTCCTGTACGGATATTATGGAAGGTAAAAATGCTGGATGTAGACTTTCAATTGGCATTACTACTGGGGCTCAAACACACGATGAATTATTGACCTCCTCTCCCGATTTCATAATTGATCAACTTAGTGAGTTGCTGCCCATTATTAAGGGGGTATAAATACTTGATTAAAAATGTTGCTTAATAAAAAAATAGTGGTAGTGATGCCTGCCTATAATGCTGCATTGACATTACAGCGAACGTTAGCAGAAATACCATCCGATATTGTAGATGAAATTGTACTTGTTGATGATTGTAGTACTGATAAAACTTTAGAAGTAGCAAACGAATTGGGACTAAAACATGTAATTCCACATGAAAAAAATAGGGGATATGGAGGGAATCAAAAAACGTGCTATCAGTACGCTCTTAATTTAGGGGCAGATATAATTATTCTTTTACACCCTGATTATCAGTATACCCCAAAATTAATTACGGCCATGGCCTCAGTAATAGCTTATGATGTATATCCAGTGGTGTTTGCCAGCCGAATATTAGGTAATGGGGCTTTGCACGGAGGGATGCCTATTTATAAGTATTATGCAAATCGCTTTCTTACTTTTTTTCAAAATATTTGTTTTTCTCAAAAACTATCTGAATATCATACTGGTTATCGGGCATACAGTAAACAGGTGCTTGAATCTATCGAATTTAAAAAGTGTGGTGATAACTTCATTTTTGATAATCAAATTATTGCACAGCTTTTTAATAAAAAAGTGTTAATTGGAGAATTAACTTGTCCCACAAATTATTTTGCGGAGGCAAGTAGTATAAATTTTAGACGCAGTCTTATTTATGGTATTGGATGTGTGGGTGTTTCAATTAGATATTTATTACATGAATACCGAATTTTAAGTTATCATTTATTAAAATAACGACTTTTGTAGAAGACAAATCCATTTATTTCACTTACTACTTCCACATAAGCAGAGTAGTTCTCTATTACTTTTTTCTTATCTGTGCACTTACTGACAAGATAAAACCCTGTACGACAATTTTTTATTAAACTATCTTTATTATTTGTAGCGTATTCTGGTTTACATTTTCCATAAAAATATTGAGCATAACTTTTGAAATAAAGTGTCTCAACGGGTACTTGCTCTATGGATTTTGAAATATAAAAATCAATTGCAGCTAGCTGTGAATATTTTTCGATGCGTGGTACAAATAAAATAGTAATTGATTGAATTGCTGCTAGCGTAGAGATAAATAATATTTGTAGTGAAAATGAAAGTTTCGTTTTATTATTTGATAAAATAAAAAATGAAATAACCCCAATAAGTAAAATCACGCCTGGCATAATTAGCCAAATTGGCCAATCTACTTGTGCATTTACATTTTGACTTGCGAATGCATCATTCTTTGTTAACCACTTTAAAAATGATTTATTTTGACCTACTACCGGTATCGCAATTAGTAACAAACTCCAACTAATGCCTATTATTAGCGACATTACACGTATTAGTCTGGGTACGTATTTTTCTGATAATATGACTTTTATACTATAGGCAGCTAAAAAAGATATAGGAAAGTAAGCCAACGATGAATAATGTATAATCTTAGTTTTTACTATTGAAAATAGTATAATTACGATTATTAACAGCATAGTCATACCTTTTCTAACGGCTGCTAATTCATCAGATTCCCAAACATATTTTTTTGTTGAGAAGAGAAAAATGGATGCAGGAAAGCAGCCTAAAAGCAGGATGACAATATGGTAACCAAGAAATCCTCCATGACCTGCGTCTTTTGTTGTAGCTAACCTTATTTGGTAACTTATAAACTCGTTGATGAATTGAAAACCATTTTTATAAACTTCCCATCCGAACCACACTAATGTAATGAGTGAAGTTACAAATGCTAAAAGCAAAATTTCATTTAACCTGAATTTAAAAAGTCTTACATAAAATACCGCCATTGCAATAATTGTGCACCCCACAATTAATATTGCAACAGGTCCTTTTGTTAAAACGGCTAGTCCTAAAAAAAGTCCTGACAATTCTATAAAATAACTACTATTTTTTGTTGTAGAATGTTTGATAAAGAAGTAAAATGCAAGAAATATGAATAGATTAAACCAGGGATCAATAATGCCACTTTTAAAATATAAATGTGGCAGAAATGAGCATCCATAACATATTGTCCACCACATGCCAAATTTAGAATTTCTAAGTTCTGTGCCAATTAAGTAAAGAGAAATTAATGTGATAATTCCTGCTATTGCATTTGGAAATCTGGAGGCAAATTCACTAATGCCAAATAGTTTCATCGACAACACTTGCATCCAAATAAATAATGGAGGTTTTTCCCAAAATGGTTGAAAATTAATTTGAACGCGTTCGAAATTTCCACTTACAATCATTTCACGTGCGCTCTCAGCAAAATTAATTTCATCCCAATCAAATAAATGCACATAACCTAATGAGTGCGTGAATAAAAACCCACTTATAACTCCAATTATTATGATAGGCAAAGATATTTTCAACTGTTAATGAGCTTTTTCTTTTTTCTTGAAATAAATTTTACAATTAACGAGAGAACTAAAATAGTTAACATAAGATTTCCTCCAATAATTGTGGCATTGTATGATTTATTTATTTTAAGGTATCGTTTTGCCATACTATTTCTGTCGATACATTTTCCGTCATTACTACGATATATAGAATTAAAATAGACATCAATAGAATCAGTCGTAGAGATTTCTATTCTCACGTATGTATCATTTGGCTTTGGCAAATAAAAACTAATATTTGAATTTGATTCTTGTTTAACTAATCCGTTATTACTCTTCCATCTGATTGCAACAGGTTCATTTAAATAAATATAAACAGTCTCTTTTTTAATAGTTATTTCTGACACTAACTGTTGTAATCTTTCAATTTTACGTTTACGTTGAATCAAATTTGCTTCAGGATTATGATTGAGACTTGCTACAGCACACTGACCTTTTTTGAGTGCTTGTAAAAACAATAATTCATTTTCATATTTCATGAATGAAATGGTCAGATGATTTCCTAGTTCTGCAACATTATAGATATTATGAAAATCATCATTCCCAATCAAGGTAACTGGATGTCCATATGTAAGGGCAGTGTCCCAATAATTGATGAAATTATGATTAGGTCGTAATCCTTCAATTAAATGATATTGTTGAAGATATTTAAAATCACTTTTTTTATACCCATCTCTAATGCCTGGATGATTTATGCAAATTACCGAGTTGGTGTCTTCACTCAGTAGGTTTAACACATGTTGTTTTTGGTTAAGTGTTTGTGGCAACAAATAATCTTTCCAAATTACTTTATTGCTTCCCAAAATTAATTGGTGAGTTTTTTTTACGTTTATTCCGTGTTCGTAAACTTTTATTTTGTCATTTTTGTTTTCAACAAAATGGTATTGTGAAATGGCTGCAAAATAAAAGCCAAGGCTATCGTATTTTTTCTTTGCTAAATCTGAATTTCCTTTACCATTAGTAAACCCTTGCCAGGCGTATGTATGTCCATGTAGATTTATCGGAAACGTATTATTTAGAGACAAATTTTCATATGGATTATAAAAGTATTTGCCATTAAAAGCTTCCGGTTTTTGTAGTACGTAATGGGGTGTAAAAATGTACTGATCGGAAATCAGATAAATTATTATTGCAAGAAAAGTTAAACCAGCGATCTTGAAAGTTGACCACATGGTCATGATTTAGACGCAAGGTCGTTTGGAACTATTTCTTATTTGTTAGAATAACATGATGAATTAATTAATTAATTGCAAAGAGACACACTTTAATCAATTTAAAATCAATGTTTTAAAATCTTTCTTTGAATTGAATTATTTGTGTTGCATGATGTTTTCCGTGCCATGCATAAATCTGTAGTAACTGCCAAAGTGAAATATCTCTCTGTTGTTCTGGATGGTAAACGGTTCGCATAAAATCACCTTCGTTTAATGTGATTAGTAATGCATGCCATCTTCGGTGTAGCGCGTGTAATAGTGTAATAGAGTTGTTGGCAGGAACATTTTTTACATCAAGGGTATTTGCCCATCTATTTTGATCATAGGGTTTAATCGTGGGATGTTCTTCTGTTAGCCCTAATTTAAACCGTATAAATGCATTCATGTGTGAATCTGCTAAATGATGAATAATTTGATTGGGCGTCCAGCCTTCTTCCCTGTATGGTGTATGTAGCTGATCATCATTTAGATTTTCAATAGCAAAGTCCAACATTGGGGGCATTGCTAAAATGGCAGCTATGCAATCATTTTTAGCTTTTTCGTTATACTCTACAAAAGCCACTCGGCCAATAGGGTATCTTAATGCATCACTCATAAAAAATTTAATTTTATTTTAGTCTGTTATAAATTTATAAAAATACTCGCTCAGTTTAAAAGATGCTCCTAATAAGAAAGGATATATTAAAAGTAGCCAGCAATAATCAATAAGACGAACAGAGTCGAATGCCTGTTTACCTTTTTCGATAATCAATGTTAAGAGCGATTCTTTAGTGAATCACGAATTTCACGCAATAAAGAAATTTCTTCTGGCGTAGGGGCGGGCTTAGCGGCCTCTTTCTTAGATACTCTGTTCAATGACTGTATGACGATAAACAATACAGCTGCTGTGAATAAAAATTTAATTATTGCAGCAATGAATTTTCCATATTTCACACTTTTCCATACAAGTTTATCAAGATCAGTAGCATGAATAGCATCTAGTGCAGGCGCTAACAAGAGTGGAGTAATTACATCTTCTACCATCGAAGAAACAATTGTTCCAAATGCACCTCCTAAAATCACAGCAACAGCCAGTTCAAGAATATTGCCTTTCATGGCAAACGATTTGAATTCCTGTAAGATTTTCATAGATCTATTTTTAAAAATGAAATATTATCGCTTTGTTATTTTTAATATCAGATATAGTGCGATAGAAATAAATAAAAGACCAGACCAGGGTTGTACTAAAAAAACTGATGCATTCAAGGTAAAGTTGTCTGCGCTATTGAAAATCCAAAAAATAAGATTTAGCCAGAGAAATCCTGTTTTTTCTTGATATAATGCTTTATAAAAAATCAATTTGTTATTATAAGGCATCCACTTGGATAAGTCTGGAATAAAGGCAGGACGTCCCGCTGCCCAGCTTTCATAGGGCTCTCCAAATTTGTTACGCAGATAATCTTCTTCTGCTAACATGATTCGTTCGTAATAAATCCAATATAAAAAAACGAATAGCCCGATAAACCAACTATGAAACGTTAGCAGTGCCGGGCCGAGCCACATTAAAAAATTTCCCAAATAAAGGGGATGTCTCACAACTGAGTATAGTCCATCACTATTAATTGTATCTGCAATTTGACCTTCTGTATTTCTACCAGAAGTATTGGGTGCGGCATGTCCTACTATGATAAATCGAAGGATTAATCCAATTAGTGAAATACCATAAGCTGTGTAGGTGGTCAGCTCAGCATGTTCCTGTAGCCAAACTGTGTGAATGTCGAATACTCGAAGTACGATTGCTGGAATAATAATTAAAA
>DDPN01000077.1 GCA_002342205.1 Chitinophagaceae bacterium UBA2467
TCTTTGAAACCAGCAGCAGCCCAATTCGCTGCTTTCCATCTTCAGGTAAAAGTGATGTGGCTAAGCAAACTGCATGGTTCGCATTTACACAAATATCATCTGCACCAAAGTCACTAGCAAGTAATTCTTTTACTGAAAAAATTGGCCCACCTAACAAAACGACCAAACGCGGATTAAGGGAAAGACATCTAAGTTGATCTATCAAATCAGCCAAATTAGCAAGTTGTTGTTCCATGCTGATGGACAATCCGATCACATCAAACCATTCATTACTGACCGCCTGAACCAGTTCGTTTGCAGAGGATGGAATTGCAACCACAACCTGCCAGTCTTCTTTGCGAAAAAATTCAGCCAAGATAGTCGTACCCAGCATGTGCAAAGAACCGGGTGCACAAGCAATCATTACTCGATGTACTTTACTTTTGAAAAATGAGCCGTCTTTATGTATAAATCTAATCTCATTGCAAATCGCGTGGAGTCGAACCAATCCCAAATTTACTTGAGAAAAATCCAAGTGGTCATCGTCCCATTGGGATCCTAAACATCGAGCTGCAGGTGCAATAAGCTCTAAGAAGATATCATCTTCGTTTAAGCCTAGCTCTAGAAAATGGTTGACAAAGGCTTGCGACACTTTTTGATCTTGTGAAATACAAAGATCTACAAAAATCTCTAATTCATCTTGGGAAGGCAATGTATGCGATGAGGAGACCAGACTCAGATGCCTTGTTCTGATTCGGTCAACTTTTAACAAACGGGGAATGATTTGTGACTCTAGAATTGAGAATATAGAGCGTTGGTCACTGGATTCCACATTTTTGTGAGCTGGGAAAAAAACTTGTTTTGAAATCGTTAAATTTTTTGATAACATGATACTTATCATCCTTTAAAAAACTTACATTTATTGCTCAAGTTCATTTTTCATTCGCGTGTACAGGTCAAGCACTTGATGCACAATCGCAGTTTAAAAAATCTAATATATTGACTTTGTCTGTGACAAAGTATCTCGGACAAAAGTTTATTTAACTTCTATTTTTAATAAATCTTCTAAATTTAGGCCTTCAATGGTTTTTCAATTGCCTTCACCATAGCTTTAGATTTAATATTAAAATAATCATAAGCAATTTGTGTAATAAAGAGATATTTTGTTCTGCGATTTGTGCCAACGCTTTTAACTTCAATCATTTCAGCTTCACGCAATTCATCTAATTTTCGATGTAAATTCGATGGACTGCCAAGTGCATGGATTGTCATTGCTTGATTGACAGTCATTGGGTTTTCTTCATACTCGTTTACCGCAATCCTATTCAGCAAAAAAATTGCCGTTGCACTCAATGCTTCTTGTTTGCGCTGATGAATTGCATCTGAGAAAACAAATTGAAGGTATCTCAAATAAGTATTCTGCATATAAAGTTATATTTTTTGAGAAATATGTCAAATTAATCGACGTTAGTCTCTGGTGTAGTTTCAATATTGGTGGTTAGTGTCTGATTTCTCAAGGTCGAATTAGCTTCTCGTAATGGTAAATCAGACAAGAACTCAAGCCAGTTTTTTTCTGCTTCTAGGATACGTTTTTCAAGCGTTTCGCTTTGATTTTCTATAGACATTAGTCTTCTCCTTTTAGTGCGCTATCTCAAGCCGCATACCTTTAAATTTCAAGATGCCAGTAAAAGTACAAAACAGATGATTTCACTTTCAAAAATGAATATATCAATTTTGTCCGTGACAAAATAGATCGGACAAATTTATATTTAACTGGTACCGTGAATAATCATGCGTACAAACCCATTTTTTACACCATCGGAAATTGAGCGTGAAACGGGGTTTGGGAAAGATCAATTACGAAAGTGGCGTCAGAGATTTGGTTTTCCTCCAAGGGAATTAGCGCTTGATGGTCAATCAATCTACTCACTAAACACTGTCAGTCAGCTTCACCTCATCAAACGCTTACTTGAAGCTGGATTTCGGCCAGCTCAAGTTGTCGGCAAGACAGAATTGGAACTTGAAAAATTAAAATCAGAACTTGGAATGAATATTCAAATTTCAATGCCTGATGAAACAACTATTAAATTCATTGAGTACATCAAGATTTCTGACATGAAAGGATTTGTAGCACTTTTAAAGAAGAAGAGACGGGCACAGACAATGCTCAATTTTGTTAAAAGCACAATAACCCCTTTGATGATCAGTATTGGTGATGCTTGGACTAGGGACGAAATCGACATTCACCACGAACACCTTTGCACTGCTTATATAGAACGCTATTTGCAGGCAGAGATTCTCAAATTACTGCCTAAGAAAGGTTTACCAGTTATTTTATTTTCGCTGCCACCTGGAGAACATCATTTGCTTGGCTTGTTGATGGCTGAGGCTGTGCTGGCTGATGAGGGAGCAGTTACGATCAATATTGGATCCGATATTCCCCTAAATAATCTAAAGCTAGCCGCTATTTCATGCAAGGCTGAAGTCGTAGCATTTTCCTTCAGTTTTGCGCACCCTGGTCGGGATATATTACCCACACTACTGCACTTTAGGCGCTTACTTCCAACACATATTCAGATCTGGGCAGGAGGTTCAGGCATTTCTGTAATTAGAAAGAGGCCTAAGGGCATAAAAATGATCTACGATTTCAATGAAGCAATTACTGCACTTAATGAATTTTCTTTTCAATAGCCAATTTTTAGGACTGTGATCGAAATCAAAGCTTTAATTTTGGGAATCTTTATATATAAATTTAAGCGACTCACTTGACTAATATGCGAAAAATTTGTTCTACCCCTTCTTCATGTTGCCTAGTTACCCTGTCAGTCCGACATCAACAAGTGCAAGACATATGCTTGAGCAACCGCCTGCGAAGTTCGACCAATTAAACGACCTATGACACGGTTTTCAATTCATAGGCCGCTCAATTTATCAAGTCAGGTGTCCCATAATGGAGTCGAGCCTCTGCCCTCATCTCTTCGAGCACCTGCGCGGGAGTCGAACAAACTGGATTTCAAAGTTCAGTGTGCGAGCATGGAGTCGAACTTTTACAGATTTCGGTTCTAGAACTGGCAGTAACTTCTAACATTTCGCGTGCAAAATCGCAGCAGTGAGGGCAAATTTGACCAAAACGCTGGGAAATTTGTAATTTACAAATTTGGACCAATTACACGAAATATTACACGGCAGCTATTTTCACAGTTAAGTCATTGATTTATATAGGTATTTAAAGAGCCTGAATTTCTGTTAATCCGTAGGTCCC
>DDPN01000074.1 GCA_002342205.1 Chitinophagaceae bacterium UBA2467
GCCCCTTTGAACATCAATACTAATAACTCATTGGGAGAATCCCCTTTATGAATATTGTAGATCAGTAATCCAATAGCTAGTTCGATAATAGTGATAATAGACAATAAGATAGTTGTATTTCTAACTTTTTTCTTAAAAGTAGCGTCGTCAACGTGATGATGTACGGTTACTTCTTCAAAAGCGGGATGTTGCATATCAGTTCGGTTTCGTTTAGTAGTATAGTGTTTAGATCAGATAAAAGCAAAGGAATACAAATACCCATACCAGATCCACAAAGTGCCAGTATAAACCAGCTTTCTCAATCATTAAATAATGACCACGGCGGGCAAATACATCTTTCTGTGTCATGATCAACATGATGATATTGATGATTACGCCTGAAAACACGTGAAATCCATGGAATCCAGTGATGCCAAAAAAGTAACCACCAAAGGCAACGGGGCCATTTTCTCTGATATGAAGTCCTTCAAAATCGATTGACTTGATCAACTCTTGGTTGGAAAGTGCTGCATAATTAACATGTGCTGCCCCTTCATGACCATGCCCTCCCATTTGGGCTAATTTTTCTAAAATTTCACGAGGAGTATTTTGAATAGCGGCTGTGATATCTGCAGAAGTTGCCACATCACCCCAAGGGTTAATACGTGTTGTTTGTCCTACAATATCCAATTGACCATTAACAAGAACAGCATGCTCTCCGGTAATGAGGTGATGCCATTCCCAAGCTTGACAACCTAAGAACGCAGCGCCACCAATGATCGTCCAAATCAACCACTTGATCACGCCCTTCTTATCATTATTATGACCAGCATGTACTGCCAACACCATTGTTACAGAAGAAATAATCAGAATAAACGTCATCACACTCACAAATGCAAGTGGGAGGTTAGCATGACCAGCTCCTGGAAACGCATTGAATACCACGTTAGGATCTGGCCAGAAGTTCTGACTAAAACGAATACTTCCATAGGAGATCAGAAATGCGCCAAACGTAAAAGCATCACTCATGAGGAAATACCACATCATAAGTTTGCCATACTCTAGATTGAAGGGGCTTTTTCCACCACTCCACCATTTTGTCTGCTGTGCTGTTGCAGTTGTAGCCATGTTGCGTAATTGATCTTTAAAATTATTTTTTAATTCTTGCCGAGCACCAAAAAGAATACCAGCAAATAGATCCACAAAAGATCTACAAAATGCCAGTACGTTGAGGCGATCTCCACAGGAACTGAACTATATACTTTTACTCTACCAATAAAAGCTCGTGTTACCATCACCAACAAAGCAATCACTCCTCCAGCTACGTGAAGGGCATGTAATCCAAAAATTACATACAAAAACTGCCCTGCTCCGGAGCCCTTGAACGTGATTTGCTGTGCCCACAACGCCTGAAAACCCTGCCACTGCATAGCGATGAATGTACTCCCTAATAAAAGTGTTACAATCATGAGCAGCCGATACGTGGCCAAATTGCGATTCTTAAATGCGCGTTGTGCTGCGATAATCGTAGCACTGCTTAGTACAATCACAATTGTCGATACCCAAAATACATTGGGTAAAGACACCGGTTTCCAACCAACCTGATTACTTTTTACAATGAACGCACTCGTAAGCCCGGCAAACATCATGATGAGGCTTCCCATAGCAATCCACAAGGTAAACTTGTGGGGGTGCATCCGTTGTGTTGTTGCGTTACTCACATTTACATTTTTCAACCTTGCGGCAACGTCTTACTTAGCAAAAGCGCTAATAAGACAAGCGGCAAATACAAATAGCTTCCAAACATAACTTTTCGAGCAGCAGAAACTTCCATGGTTCGATAGAGATTCACTGAACGAAAAATCATAAACAGGTTGGCCATTACAACCACTGCTATTCCAATCATACCGGATGTGCCCTGACTGGACGACATGCCTGTATAAAAGGGTAACAGGGTCACTGGTACCAATAACAACGAGTAAAGAACTGTTTGCAATGCCGTGAAGCGAGTAGGACCTTGTTCAGAAGGAAGTAATTTAAATCCTACTGAAGAGTAATCCTTATGCGCCACCCAGGCAATTGCCCAAAAGTGTGGAAACTGCCAAAAAAATTGAAATGCAAACAGTATCCATCCTCCCAGTGTAAACTGGTCGTCTCCGGCAACCCAACCTATCAAACAAGGTAGTGCCCCCGGGACGGCACCCATCAACACAGCAATAGAATTAACTTTCTTTAGCGGTGTGTAGATGAATGCATAGAGAAATAAACTGAATGCAGCCAACGAGGCAGCCATCCAATTAAACCAATAACCCATGAGAAATACTCCTGTGACTCCAGTCAGAATGGCAAAAAACCATCCCTGTTGCGGCGTTAATTGACCCGATGCAATAGGACGAGTTGCTGTCCTTTTCATTTTTGCATCTGTGTCACGCTCCACAACCTGGTTAATCGCATTAGCACTCCCAGTTATCAGCATCCCACTTACAAAGAGCCAACCTATCATGGTCCAATCATACTCGACCACCTTCGGTGCCAGCAGATAAGCAATTACGCTACTGAACACCACCATGATACTCAGCGAAGGTTTCATCAATAATATATACAATCTCAGCTTCATCAATTCCTTCGCGTTTTCAAAAAACAACTTTACAAACTTCTCCGTTGCCGATTGGCGCTGGATCAATGTTTGCTTTCCCCTGACCCTACAGGCTCGTTTTGAGGAAT
>DDPN01000123.1:0-34465 GCA_002342205.1 Chitinophagaceae bacterium UBA2467
TGCGGTCTTTTTTATTTATTCGCTTTTGAAAGCAAGCTTTCAACGCTCATAAATAAAAAAGCCCTCAACACTTCGTGTTAAGGGCTTTGTGACCCCGTCAGGATTCAAACCTGAAACCTTTTGATCCGTAGTCAAATGCTCTATTCAGTTGAGCTACGGGGCCTACAACAAGGAAAATAATCCCCTGAGGGGTGCAAATATAGGACAAAAAATCAATAAGGATATCGCACAAAAGCTTCCACAGCTGCGTAGTGCGTTAGCCCTAAATCGGCATATAAAGACGCTGTATGAGCATTTCTTTCCTCGGCCCGTTGCCAGAACTCTCTGGAATCTGCACCTTGGAAGGGAACCATATCTTTTTGCGACTGATGGATGAAAATTCCATGTCTTTTTTTAAGTACCTGGTCGGGGCTCATCGGAATTGCCATTTCAATATCCTCGATATTCCATTCTTGCCATGCCCCTTTGTAAAGCCACAACCAACAATCATTTACCCATGCCTCGCCACTTGATTTGAGCCTTCTTAAGGCCTCCAAAACAATGTTAAAACAAACTTTATGGGTGCCATGTGGATCTGCAAAATCACCAGCACAATACACCTGGTGAGGTTTAATAGATCGGAGTAGCTCCATCGTTATTTTAATGTCTTTTTCGCTTGCTGGTTTTTTTTGAATTGTACCCGTCTCATAAAAGGGTAGCTCTTGAAAGTGAACATTTTTTTCATTAATTCCTACGTATCGGCAAGTAGCTTTTGCTTCGCCTTGTCTAATTAATGCTTTGATTTTTCGAATGGCTGGATTGTCAGTTTGGTTTGATTTTTTTCTGGATAAAAATTTACGTGCCTCTTTCACAAATTCAGTTGCTTTTTTAGAGGGACTACCAATTACAGATTCAAATCCAATTGCAAAATCAAGGTATCTTGAAACAAATTCATCTGTTACAGCAATATTACCACTGGTTTGATAAGCTACATGAACATCATTACCCTGATCATGAAGTCGTTGAAAGGTGCCTCCCATGCTAATGATGTCATCATCCGGGTGTGGTGAAAAAATAATGATCCGTTTAGGCCAGGGTAGTGAACGCTCTGGATGTGCAGGAATATGTGCATTAGGTTTACCCGCAGGCCAACCTGTAAGCGTATCTCGGAGCATGTAATAAACCTGTAAGTTTGTTTCGTAGGCATCTCCTTTCTCTACTAGTAAATCTCCCAGGCCATATTCATTGTAATCGCTATTAGTAAGACTTAGGACAGGCTTTTTAAGTTTCAAAGCCATATTTACAACAGCTTTTTTAATCAGCTTAGGTGTCCACTCACATTCACCAGTAAGCCATGGAGATTTAAAACGAGTAAGCTCGCTGGCTGCATCTTGATCTATTACAAATTGTACATCTTCGTGTTGTTGTAGTAGAGAAGCGGGGACAGTCTCACTCATTTCGTCTTCTACCGCCTGTTTAATGACAGGAGCTTTGCCGCTTCCCCATGCCATTAAAACTATTTTTTTTGACTTTAAAATGGTACTGATGCCCATTGTCAAAGCGAGACGAGGTACTTCTGCAATGTTTGCAAATTCATATGAATTGGCGAGTCTCGTTGAATTATCCAAAGTGATTAATCGCGTTCTTGAATGAATGGCTGATCCAGGCTCATTAAAACCGATATGACCATTATTCCCTATACCCAGTATTTGTAAATCGATTCCGCCGCATTCCTCTATTTTCTTTTCGTAAGCAGTGCAATGATCTTTTATTTTATCTTTTTCGATTTCTCCGCTAGGGATATAAATATTGCGAGGATTTATATCGATGTGATCAAAAAGATGACGTTGCATAAAGCGATAATAACTTTGCAAAGCCTCTTTTTCTATCGGGTAATATTCATCAAGATTAAACGTGATCACATTTTTGAAGCTTAATCCTTCTTCTTTATGAAGACGAACCAGTTCAGCATAAAGTGACTTAGGAGTTGAACCTGTTGCGAGTCCCAAAACGACTTTTTGTTTTTTCTTTTGTTTTGAGAGTATCAGCTGGGCAATTTGACGAGCAACCCATTTTGAACCAAGTTGCGCATTATCCTCAATTCGAACAGGTATTTTCTCGAAGCTATCTGCAAGGTTAGCGGGGAAGGAGGGGGTAGGCATGAAACCAGTTTACTTACAAAAATAATTTATTAAGTCCTAAATATTTAATAAAAGAATTAATCAATTTGAATCTCATCCACAAAGAGCCATGACTTGTTTCCCTCTCCAGGGTTGCCTGTGGGGATTGCGCCTCTATTTTTGACTAAAACTTTAATATATCTCTGTTTTATATTGGTATTCAATTCTATATATCCAATTTGGTCTTTTCCGTTTTCAAAATTAATCTTTTCTGAAGTACCAATTTTTTTAAAATTGACACCATCTTTAGATGTCGATATTTCGATAGAAGAAGGTTGATGAATCCAGCTTCCTGGTTGGTGCAAAAACCAAACTTTTACTTTTTTTACTGGGGTTTCAAGACCCAAATCAATCGTGGCTTCCAGATTTTCTCCGCTGTAGCCCAGGTATTTTTTAAAATGAATATTTTTTTCGGAGTTGTTTCTAATCCCGTTAACCAGCGTAAAAGGCCCGTCTCCAGGATAGCTGCGAGAGGGTTGTTGAAGCAAAGTGATATCTTTCCCAGTTGCTTTATTGATTTCTATCTGCTGCGCAAACGTACTTTTTGCTTGTTGATTGTTACCAATAAATTTTGCGGTGTAAAGATTACTATTTTGAATGGTAACAGGACCTTGATAGATTCCATTTAAAGGAGAGTCCCAGATAATTTGTCCGTTTTTAGCATTACAAGTTAAAGCAAGTGTAATTCCCTTTTTGTCAGTTGTGGGCAACACGTTGCTTCCAATATCAAAATAACCAGGGTTCACCGTCACTCCCCAGCTTTCATAGCGTTGCATTAAGGGCTCTATTTTACTTTCAAATGATGACCAGTTTTTTTTGTCTAAAGGAGTCCACAATACTTCACTAAGTGCAGCAATCCGGGGGAAGATCATGTACTCAACCTTTTTTTCATTTTTCATATACTCCGTCCAAACATTTGCTTGTGCTCCTAATACCATTCCAGTTTTTTCTACTGGAATTTCAGCAGGCACGGGATTATAGGCATACACTTTTTCGATTGGGTTGAATCCCCCAATGGTAACAGAATCTTCTACCAGGCGTTGTGTATGATCAAAATAAAGAGGATTTCCTGGAGTCATAATCACTGGATGGTTTTGTTTTGCAGCTTCAATTCCTCCCGTTTCACCTCTCCAGCTCATAACAGTGGCATTGGGAGCCAGTCCTCCCTCGAGTATTTCATCCCAGCCGATTAATTTTTTGCCTTTTGCATTTAAGTACTTCTCGATTCGTTGTATAAAATAGCTCTGTAATTCGTGTTCGTCTTTAAGTCCCAATTCTTTCATTCTTTTTTGACAAAGGGAACATTGTTTCCAATGTGTTTTTGGGCATTCATCACCTCCTACATGGAAATACGATGAGGGAAAAAGAGTGATTACTTCGTCTATTACATCTTGTAAAAATTCAAACGTAGATTCTTTGCCTGCACAAAAAACATCATCAAATACACCCCAGGTTTCTTGTACTAATTTTACTTTCCCTTTTTTCTGTTCTTCAATAGATTTTGCAGAAATCATTGAAGGGGGAATAGCAGTTGGCTTATCAGGAAAACAACTTAAAAAAGGGTAGGCGGCAATAGCAGCACTGCTATGACCTGGCATTTCGATTTCTGGTATAACCTCTACAAATCTATCTTTTGCATAGGCTACTACTTCTTTTATTTCTTGCTGCGTGTAAAAACCCCCATAGGGAATATTATCATTTCCCTTGCCAGGATACCTGCCAATAATGGTTCCATTTCGCCAAGCACCAATTTGTGTCAGAGCAGGATATTTTTTTATTTCTATTCTCCAGCCTTGATCTTCAGTCAAATGCCAATGAAAGGTGTTCAACTTGTGATAGGATAACCAATCAATGTATTTTTTTATGAAAGACACAGGGAAAAAATGGCGACCCACATCAAGATGCATTCCTCGATATGCAAATCGCGGGTAATCTTCAATATGGACTAATGGTAATTTTATTTCATTGCCAGGCTGAGGAGTAAGTAATTGGAGAAGCGTTCTGCTTGCATGAAAAAAAGACTCAGCATTTTGAACGGTAAGTGAGATGCCTTTTTCGGCTATCAATAGGTCATAGGCTTGAGCGGCTTCCGCTTTTCCTGATTTTTCAAAAATTTGAATTTGAGCAGATGAAGGTTGGCTTGTTGGATTTAACTGGATATTGAATTGCTCAGCAAATTCTTTGCTCACCAACTCAATTGTTTTTAAAAGTTGCGGATTTTTTGAAGCGGTGAAGTAACTGCAATTTTTGGGTAGGTTGTATTTGCCGCTATTCCATTCAATATTTGCTGGTTCTGGCACAATAAAGGACTGTGCCCATCCTGAAAATGGAATCAATAAAAGAAGTGCAATAAGGCGCATGGAGATAAATTAAGTATCTAAAATACCAATTAGTCCAATACGCCAAATTTTCCAAGGTTAAAATCTGAAATTGCCTGGTCAATTTCTTCCCATGTGTTCATTAAAAAGGGACCGTAAGCCACAAGGGGCTCGTGGATGGGTTCTCCCGCAAGTATCAAAATGGTTGATTCCTCTGATGAATTAATATTGATGTCTTCTCCATCATTAGCTAGCAGAACAAAATGATTGGTGGATGCTGAGGTGTCATTGATTTGGACACTCCCTTTTACTACTAAAAGTCCCGTATTATAGTGAGATGGAAAATGTAGGGTAAATGAGCCCTCCTTATGTAGATGTAAATTTGAAAGATGCACAGGGGTAAATGTTTTTGCGGGGCCCTTTATTTGATTGACTTCTCCTGCTATTATTTCTAATACGCCTCCTTCAAATTTTAGATGTCCCATGGCCTCTTTTTTTAATTCCTGATAGCGGGGCGTCGTCATTTTGTAAGCCGCAGGCAGATTGACCCATAGTTGCACCATTTGAAAGGGGCCTCCCTTTTTTGAAAAAGAGGCTTCATGATATTCCTTATGTAATACTCCCGATGCTGCAGTCATCCACTGCACATCGCCCTCTTCAATTACACCTTTATTTCCGGCACTATCATGATGGGCAATTTTCCCATGATAAGCAATCGTTACTGTTTCAAACCCTCGGTGAGGATGCACATCCACCCCGCGTGGCTGCTCTGATGGTGGGAATTCAAATTTTGAGGCATAGTCCAACATAAAAAAAGGACTCATTCGTTGCTTACTTTGAATGGCTCCTGAAGGAAAGAAATTGTGGACTCTAAATCCATCTCCCACCATATGTGGGGGAGGTGGCGCAATAACTCGTTCAATAGACCTTGCTGTATTCATTTTGCAAAGTTACTTTTCGGTGTTTAAACATTAAAATAAATATGCCTACCTTTCTTGCATGTTTAATCGGCGAAACTTTTTGCAATCACTCACATTGCTTTCGGCGGGTGCTGCTATTCATCCTTCCAAAGTATCTGCACAGTCTAAAAAGGCGGGGTTAGTTAATAAGCCACTTGTAATCTCAACTTGGGATGCAGGACTTTTAGCCAACAAAAAGGCCTGGACAATATTACAAAAGGGTGGAAGAGCATTAGATGCAGTGGAAGAAGGTGTAAAAGAAACAGAGTCATCTCTGAATTGTTGTGTTGGGTTAGGAGCCAATCCGGATAGGGATGGTCATGTTACCCTGGACGCATGCATTATGGATGAATATCACAATTGTGGGGCTGTTGCTTTCTTAGAAAGGATTAAACATCCCATTTCAGTGGCTAGGCGCGTGATGGAAAAAACTCCTCATGTTTTTTTAGTGGGTGAGGGAGCGCAACAATTTGCTGTTTCCGAGGGCTTTTCATTAGAATCGCCCGAGTTGTCTCCAGCTGCTGAAGCAGCCTATAAAAATTGGTTGCAAAAATCAAATTATAAATCACCTTCTATAAATGTCGAAAACAAAAAGGATCATGGTCCATTCGCGCCTTATCGTTTAGAAAATGGAGAATGGAATCACGACACCATTGGGATGCTTGCGCTCGATAAATCGGGTAACTTGAGTGGGAGTTGTACTACCTCTGGCGCAGGGTTTAAAATGCGAGGGCGTGTTGGTGATTCTCCAATTATTGGAGCAGGTTTATTTGTCGATAATGAAGTGGGTGCATGCGTAGCAACTGGGCAGGGTGAGGATGTAATTCGTGTAGCGGGGGCATCTTCGGTGGTCGGCCTTATGCGTGGCGGTTTAACTCCGGAGGAAGCCTGCAAAAAAATGATAGAACGAATTGTGTCCATAAAAAAAGATAAAGTAAAGGATATTCAAGTGGCATTTTTAGCAATCAGCCACAGGGGAGAGGTTGGCGCATTTTCTATACATCCAGGCTTCACTTTTGCATTTCGTAGTGAAGATGCAGAAGAGTTGAAAAAAGCCAATAGCTGGTTTAAATAAAAATTGATGTTGTTAGAAATTGCTACTACAGATTTTGAAACTACTCGATTAGCAGTAGAGGGCGGAGCAGATCGTATAGAACTTTGTGCGGCCTTATCAGAAGGAGGAATTACAACTAGTCCTGGTATTTTACAACTATGTAGAGATAAATTCTCATTACCCCTTTATCCAATTATCCGTCCTCGCTCTGGTGATTTTTTATACGCTGATGCAGAGTTTGAGATAATGAAAAAGGACATTTCTTTTTGTAAGCAGATTGGTATGGATGGTGTTGTAATTGGTTTATTGTTGCCATCTGGAAAAATCGATTTGAAAAGAACGGCTACTTTAATTGATTTGGCTTACCCAATGGGTGTAACTTTTCATCGTGCCTTTGATCGATGTCTGGATCCCTTTGAGGCATTGGAAGAACTGATCGATTTGGGTTGTGAAAGAATATTAACCTCAGGTCAAAAAGTTACTGCTCCTGAAGGCATCAATTTAATTGCGCAACTGCAGCAAACTGCAGATGAAAGAATCATAATCATGCCGGGTAGTGGAGTTCGCGTTGACAACATAATGGAGCTTGCTACAAAAACAAGCTGTATAGAATTCCATACTTCTCTTCGGGATGCAAGTGCCTCGTTAATGGAGTTTAGACATCCTTCCTTTAAAGAGAGTAAAGAAAGCTATCAAAACCCCTCCATTTCAGTAGAGGCTATAAAAAAAATGAAGGAAAACCTCTCACTAGCTAAAAGAGAGGCTTAAAATTTAATTTTCTTTAGATACGCTGCACCTACTTCTGCTGCACTTAATGGAGATCCACCAGGGTAATATTCCTGTTCCATGAATAGATATTCTAGTCCCCATTGTTTTGCATTTTTTAGCAAAGCTGGAAAGTTGATACTTCCGGTGCCAAGATCAACGGATTCGTGTTGTCCTTGATTGATGGGAGTTCGACTTCTGTCTTTGATATGTGCTAAATGAAAGCGATTGGGATATTTTTTTAGCCAGACCATTGGGTCTTCCCCGGCAGTAACAACCCAATACATATCCATTTCAAAATCTACAAGGCTAGCATCTGTTTCTTGCATTAAAACATCTTGGGGATAAATGCCATTCATTGATTTGAATGAGTAATCATGATTATGATAGGCAAAGCGGATTCCATGTTGTTTGCAAATCGCTCCCATTTCGTTAAACTGAGCTGCGAATTTTTTAAAATCATCAATTGATTTTTGTGGACCTACCCAAGGGCAAATGATATACTTGAGTCCAACTGATGCCGCATCTTCTACCTTTTTTTCAAAATCAACGAAGACTTCACAGTGTGTAGAGATCATCTTAAGGCCTAAGTCCTCAATAAATGATTTAAATGCTAAAGGGCTCATCCCCCAATAAATTCCTTTCGGTCCTTCATAACTTTCTAACTGCGTGTAACCAAAACTTGCGAGCCTTTTAATGGTCTCTTTTTCTTTACCGTTAATGATATCTCGTAGGGTATATAGTTGAATCCCGAATTGTTTGACCATTGGTTGTTGGCTACTAAATCCAAAAGCGTCTACTGAGTTTAGTGCAAAATAGCCACCAATGGCGCCTGCTGTTTTAATGAAGTCTCTTCTTCTTTGCATTGTACAAATGGTTTATTCGGCCCAAGCCTTTTCGCCTTTTATATAAGGAACATTGCCATCAAATCTACCCGGAACAGGTACATGTCGAAGTGTTTTTGTCATTCCAGTTTCTGAAGAAAAGAATCCCCAAAGAGTCAACTGTTTCATCATTGAGTAATAATGGGGTGGAGGATTTTCTTTTTTAAATTTTTCATCCTTTTCTTTTCTCTTTTTTAAGTTTTCATTGTATTCTTTGGCTTCTCTTTCTAGTTGCTGCAGAAAGGCTAAGCGTTTTTCAGAAGATAATTTTGCAAAGGAGGCATTGTTCTCTTTATTACATTTTTTTTCTAGTTCATCTATGCCTTTTATGAATGCGTCTTGTTCTTTTTTCGTGTAGCAATCTTCAATCATAACTTGCATAAAAGCACCCGTTTTAGCTGCTTTAGCGCCAGGTGAATCAGTGGTAGGAATGATAGTTTCTGCCACTTCGTCTAACAAAGAAATCATAGCTGGCGTGAACGCACTTTTAGGTGTAGCTGCATTTTTACAACCCGTCAAGAAAATTTCTCCGCCTACAACAGCAGTGCCTGTGAGCAGGGCAATCGTTTTAAGTAGTTCTCTTCTTTCCATAGTTGGATTTTTATAAGTTTCCTTTTTTGAGTTCTTCCACTGCAAAATTTGCAGCTCGTGCCGTCATTGCCATATAGGTGAGTGAAGGGTTAACACATGAAGCACTAGCCATGCATGCTCCGTCTGTTACAAACACGTTTTGACAATCCCATACTTGATTATTTCCATTAAGAACTGATGTTTTAGGATCTCGTCCCATACGAGCCGTACCCATCTCATGTATACCCATTCCCACTTCGTATCCATAGTCATAGGTATAAGCATTCTTAACACCCGCAGCTTCTAGCATTTCTTTTGCATCATTCATCATGTCTTCTCTCATCTTCTTTTCATTTTCTTTAATCTCCACATCCATATCCAGAACAGGTAAGCCCCATTTATCTTTTACATTTTTATTCAAGGAGATTTTATTTTCATGGTAGGGGAGCATTTCGCCAAATCCCATGATGCCCATATGCCAGTTATCACTTGGAACACTAAGTGCTTCTTTTAGTTCTGCTCCAATCGTAAACTCCGCAACTTGCACACCTCTTCCTCGTCCAGCACCACCTTGATAGCCAAATCCCCTTACATAGGATCTTTTATCATCATAAATATTTCTGAATCTTGGAACATAAATTCCTGTTGGTCTTCTTCCATAAGTATAACGGTCACTATATCCTTCAACTGTTCCACCAGCACCACATCTGAAGTGGTGATCCATAACATTATGTCCCAGTTCTCCACTGCTGCTTCCAAGCCCCTCTGGCCAAATATCTGTGGCACTATTCATTAGTACCCAGGTGGAATTGAATGAGGAGGCACAGAGGAAAACAATCTTTGATTTGTACTGATAGGTTTTATTATCAGTGGCATCAAGTATTTCTACTCCGCTTGCTTTTTTTCTATCCTTGTCAAATAAAACCTGTGTTACTATGGAAAAAGGGCGTAAGGTTAGTTTCCCAGTTTTCATTGCTGCAGGCAATGTTGATGATTGCGTACTAAAGTATCCGCCAAATGGACACCCTCTCCAACACCTATTTCGGTATTGACAATTTGTTCTGCCCTCATGTGGAACGGTGATGTTAGCACTTCTCCCTATAATGAGGTGTCTGTTACCATTGTAGTGCTTTTTAAGTTTTTCTGCTACATCTTTCTCAACGCAGTTTAATTCCATTGCTGGCATAAACTCTCCGTCTGGCAATACTTCCAGTCCCTCTTTACTCCCTTGAATACCTGCAAATTTTTCAACATGACTATACCAGGGCGCTAAATCCTCATAGCGAATGGGCCAATCAACACCATGGCCATCTTTAAGATTTGCCTCAAAGTCCCACTTATTAAAACGATAGCTCTGACGTCCCCACATGAGTGATCGTCCACCAACATGATATCCTCTAAACCACGAAAAAGGTTTTGTTTCAGTATAAGGACATTCTTTGTCCTTAACCCATAAATCTAATACAGTCTCATTTAGCGGATAATCTCTTCTGAGAACGGGGTAGTCTTCTAGCATCTGTTGGGTGGGCATAATTCCTCTATGAGGAAATTCCCAAGATTCTTTTGTCGCATTTACATAATCCTTGATGTGCTCAATGTCTCGTCCCCTTTCTAATAATAGTACATTTAAACCCTTTTCAGTTAGTTCTTTAGCGGCCCATCCACCGCTTATTCCTGAACCTACTACAATGGCATCATATTGCATAGTTGACATAATTGCTTGTTTTAAATATCACAAATTTTTATTGCCTTTTTTAAGGCATTTATCTTGTCAGTATTTGTTTTTCCGCTCGGAATAAATTCTTGTGCAACAAATCCAGTATACCCTGTGGCTGCAATGGCTTTCATAATAGCAGGGTAGAATAGCTCTTGTGATTCATCTATTTCATGTCTGCCGGGCACTCCTGCTGTATGATAATGTCCAAAGTATGCATGATTCTCTTGAATCGAACGGATAATATCTCCTTCACTGATTTGCATGTGGTATATATCAAATAGTAGTTTAAAATTTGGTGATCCCAATCGTTTGCAAAGCTCTATTCCCCATGCAGACCGATCGGCCATATAATCTTTATGATCAACCTTGCTGTTAAACAATTCCATCTGGATAATAATACCATGCTTTTCTGCTAAGGGAATAATTTGTTTTAGGCCTTCTACGCAGTTACGTAGCCCCAACTCTTCACTCATGCCGTTTCTATTTCCACTAAAACAGATTAGATTTTTATATCCAGCNNAGCGGATCATTCCATCCCTGAGTCAAACTGACTTTTCCAGCTGTATAGCACATCGAGCACTCAATATTGTTTTCTTGTAAAATGGAAAAATCCTTGGGTGCTACCAGATCTATTGCGCGTATTCCAATTTTTTTTACAACAGTGCAGAGTTCGTTTAACGTTAGAAAATTATATGTCCAACTACAAACAGAGTGATTGATCGTATTTCCAAGTTTATAATTGGAAGTAGTATCACTGGCAACAAGTGAAGCAGAGGGAAGGCTGCTCGCTAACGCTACTCTTCCAATATTTTTTAATAGCTCTCTTCTACTTTTTGGATGATACTCCATGTGCTATTTTTTTGATGGGTCTTTAAAAAGAAGAGCAAATAATATTAAAATACCCGCAGCTACAGCAGCAGGAATAAGCCAAATGGTGGCCCAGTCATGACCTGTTGCTGTTTTATGTAGATCTGCAATTAAGCCAGCTAGCCAGAAGCCTACAAGCATGCCAGCCCCATAGGTGGCCAGGGTGATCATACCTTGTGCAGATGATCTGATTTTTTCGCCAGCACGTTGATCGGTATAAATTTGTCCTGTTACAAAAAAGAAATCATAACAAATTCCATGTAAAATAATGCCTGCATATAATAATCCAACATTGCTTCCTGCATCACCATAGCTAAAGCAGATATATCGAATTACCCAGGCACCCATTCCAATCAACAACATCTTTTTTACGCCTAGTCGTGAAAAAAACAGGGGCATTAGAAATAAAAATAGAGTCTCACTCATTTGTCCCATTGTCATTTTTGAAGCAGCGTTACTGACGCCTACTTCATTTAAAAAGAGATTTGTTTCCTGGTAATAAAATGCAAGAGGGACACAGATTAAAAAGGAAGCCAAAAAGAAAATAAGAAAGTTCTTGTCTTTTAATAAGCCAATTGCATCGGCCCCAACAATTTCAGCCAACGAAGTCTTTGTGCCTGCTTTTGGTGGTGGAGTGTTTGGCAGCATAAAACTATAAACGCCCAGCACTAACGAAACAAGGGAAGCTATTTTAAATGTTTGGTCTAGTGAACCATCTTTTTCTAGTGCTAGCCACCCAATCAATAATCCAGCAGCTATCCAACCAATAGTACCCCACACCCGAATGGAGGAGAATTCTTTTTCAGGGTTAGTCATTTGTTTGAAAGAGATTGCATTCACTAACGCCAATGTGGGCATATATAAAATCATGTAGATAAGCAAGTAGGGATAAAAGTCATTGAATAGACTTTGACTTGATAAATTAAATAATAGAGCTCCTCCAATTAAATGCAGAATACCCAGAATTCGCTGAGCAGCAAAGTACTTATCTGCAATTAGTCCGATGATAAAAGGAGCAATAATAGCCCCCAACGACTGCGTTCCATATGCAAGACCAATTTGAATACCATCCGCATTTAATTTGGTACTGAGATAGGTGCCCATTGTAACAAACCAGATGCCCCAGACAAAAAAATTGAGGAACATCATGAATGCGAGTTGAACTCTAATTGTTGTTTTCATGGCAAGCATTTGTAAATAAATATAGTATTTTTAGTTTTTCAATGCTGAACTTATGAATCGAAAAATTAGGATAGGGATGATAGGGGGAGGAACAGGAGCTTTTATTGGAGCTATTCACCGTATTGCCCTTTCCATGGATGGCCAGTATGAATTGGTTGCTGGAGCTTTTAGTTCAGATGAAAAGAAGAGTAGAGAAACAGGTGAGCAGCTTTATATTGATGCATCCAGAGTTTATCCTGATTATCTTACCATGCTGACCCAGGAAGCTATGCTTCCTGAGCATAGCCGATTAGATGCGGTAACAATAGTTACTCCTAATCATGTTCATTTTGATCCTGCAATCCAAGCACTAAATCGAGGATTTCATGTAATTATTGAAAAGCCGATGACTTTTTCTTTAGCAGAAGCAAAGCAATTGCATGATAGAAAAATCAAATCTGGTAAAGAAGTTTTATTGTGCCATACCTACACTGGTTATCCCATGGTAAAGCAGGCTCGTCAGCTGATCAGTGAGGGAAAGCTTGGTTCGATTCGTAAAGTATATGTAGAGTATCCACAAGGATGGCTGTCTACTTTTTTGGAAGGAAGTAAACATAAACAAGCAGACTGGAGAACAGATCCTTCAAAAAGTGGAATAGCAGGAGCAATGGGAGATATTGGAACACACGCCTTTAATCTAGCCGAATATGTTACCGGATTATCGGTAGTTCGATTAAATGCTTCTGTTAGAACAATAGTTGAAGGCAGAAAGTTGGATGACGATGGGGCAGCATTTCTAGAATTTGAAAATGGGGCAAGCGGAGTGCTGATAGCCACGCAAGTTGCTTCGGGCGCGGAGAATAATATCTCTATTCGTGTATATGGCGAAAAGGGAGGGTTGCATTGGTGCCAACAGGAAAATAACTCACTTTATCTCCAATGGCCTGATCGACCAACAGAATGTTGGAGAACTGGATCTTCTTATGTGGGTAGCTATGCTGCGCATAATACACGTACACCAGCTGGTCATCCAGAGGGCTACTTAGAAGCGTTCGCAAATTTGTATCGAAATTTTTCTTTGACAATAAGAGCGAAACAGCAGGGGGAGACTCCTAAACCCGAATGGATAGATTATCCCAGCACACCCGAGGGTGTCCGCGGTATGGCTTTTATTGAGACAATCATTAAATCTAGTGCAAGTGGCCAGTGGACTGACTTTGTTAAATAAATAATTTGTTATGACAACATTGAAAGGGCCTGGTATTTTTTTAGCCCAATTTTTAGGGAATGAGCCACCGTTCAATGATTTGAAATCAATTTGTAAATGGGCTCGTTCACTGGGATATGAGGCAGTGCAGATACCTACTTGGGATCCTCGTTGTATTGATCTAAAAAAGGCAGCAACCAGTAAAACATATGCAGATGAAATCAAAGGCATTGTAGAGGAGTGTGGGCTTAAGATATCAGAACTCTCTACTCATTTACAAGGGCAATTAGTGGCGGTACATCCTGCCTATGATTCTTTGTTTGATGGATTTGCTCCTGAAGAAGTAAAAGGCAATTCAAAGGCAAGAACGGAGTGGGCTATTCAGCAAGTTAAATATGGTGCAAAAGCCTCTGAACATCTCGGGTTAACTGCACACCCTACTTTTAGTGGTGCATTGTTATGGCATACCTTTCATCCGTGGCCGCAGCGACCAGCCGGTTTAGTGGAGGAGGGTTTCAAAGAATTAGCGCGTCGTTGGCGTCCTATATTGGATTACTTTGACGAGTGTGGTGTAGATGTTTGTTACGAAGTGCACCCAGGTGAAGATATTTTTGATGGTATAACCTATGAACTTTTTTTAGAAGCAGTTGATAATCATCCCAGAGCTTGTTTATTATATGACCCTTCTCATTTTGTGTTGCAGCAATTGGATTATTTAGCATACATCGATCATTATCATGAAAGAATCAAAGCTTTTCATGTAAAGGATGCAGAGTTTAATTCAACAGGTAAGCAAGGCACTTTTGGAGGGTATCAGTCTTGGGCAAACCGTGCGGGACGCTACCGTTCTCCCGGAGATGGCCAGGTGGACTTCAAGTCTATCTTTAGTAAGTTGGCGCAGTATAACTATACCGGTTGGGCTGTAATGGAGTGGGAGTGTTGTATCAAACACCCTGAACAGGGGGCTAGTGAAGGCGCAGGATTTATTCGTGACCATATAATCCGCGTCACAGAAAAGGCTTTTGATGATTTTGCTTCAAGTAAAACCAATCATAAAGAAAATCGTCGCTTGTTGGGCTTAGAATAAATCTTATATTCAATAATTCAGAAATAACTACTTATGTTTCGCAGACAATTTTTCTTCATTTTTCTCCTCCTTGTTTTGGTAAGTTGTCAGAATAATACATCCACTACCGAATCTGCAAATTCATCCGTTGTTAAAGAAGGGGCTTCTAAAAAATCTTTACAATCAGATCCGGTTTATACGAAAGGACTTGGTCTTGTTGCAAAAAGTGATTGTTTGACTTGTCATAAAATTGACGATAAACTTATTGGGCCCTCCTATAAAGAAATTGCTGTTAAATATGCAGATGCTCCCAATGATGTAATTACGGCGCTCGCAAAAAAAATTATCAATGGTAGTGTAGGAAATTGGGGCAATGTCCCAATGACGCCTCATCCCTCTATTTCACAGGATGATGCAGAGACAATGGTTCGATATATTCTAACTTTAAATAAATGAGTATGAAAAATATTTTCTTTTTTTTCGTGGCGCTTGTTTTAATCCCTTTAAATTCTTTGAATGCGCAGCGTGACAATAAGTTAACCACGGAAGAAAAAAAAGAAGGGTGGACGCTTCTTTTTGATGGAAAATCATTGCAAGGTTGGCATAAATATGGAGGAAAACCTGTCGGTTCTGCTTGGAAAGTATCGGATGGAGAATTATATCTAGATCCTTCTCAAAAAAAAGATTGGCAAATTGCTGATGGAGGAGATATTGTTTCTGATCGTGCATTTAAAAATTTCCACTTGAAATTAGAGTGGAAAATTGCTCAAAATGGAAACAGTGGCATCATGTTTTACATTCATGAAGATAGTACCCAATATATCTGGCCTTGGATGTCAGCACCTGAAATGCAAGTGCTGGATAATGAGGGGCATCCAGATAGTAAAATTATAAAGCATCGTGCTGGCGACCTCTACGATTTGATTTCTTGTAGTCAAGAAACAGTTCGTCCCTTTGGTCAATGGAATCAAGTTGAGATTCGTTCTCTCAATGGACAATTAGATTTTTGGCTCAACGGAGTAAATGTAGTTTCTACAACGCTTTGGGGGGATAATTGGAAAAAATTGATTGCGGCAAGCAAGTTTGCAAAGATGAAAGGATTTGGAACGTATCAAGAAGGCCGCATTGGCTTGCAAGACCATGGTGATAAAGTTTCTTTCAGAAATATTAAAGTAAGGGAACTCTAGGGCGTTCTTACTCTACCGTTGCAATTTTAAGTACGTTGGTTGGAAGATGTAGGTGTACGGGCGTACTTCCGGTACTAACTACAACGTCACCTTTCTTTAAAAAGCTTCTTTGCTTCAAAATGTTAATTTGATCCTGGAAAATTTCGTCTAAGCTTTCTTCTTCATCATAAAAAAATGCTCGAACACCCCATGAGAGTGAGAGTTGGTTTACCAGGGAACGCTTTTTCGTAAACACATATACGGGGGCTTTAGGACGATAGCTGCTAAGCATAAAGCCAGTATAACCGCTTTGTGTCATTCCAATCAATGCTTCTGAATTTACGTCTTCTGCAAGCTTACAAGCATTGTAACAAATAGCATCACTTAATAGGGAAGGAGAGTGAGCTTGTGGACGCAACATCTCATCCCTATTATAATAGTAAGCCTTGGCCTCTACTTCTAAAATAATTTTGGTCATTGTTTCAATGACTAATTTGGGATGACATCCCATCGCAGTTTCACCGCTTAACATCAATGCATCTGCACCTTCTAGCACTGCATTGGCAACGTCGGTCACCTCGCTTCTGTTCGGCTTTGTACGCTCAATCATGCTCTCCATCATCTGGGTAGCTACGATAACAGGTTTTGCTCGGTGAATACACTTTTTGATAATATCTTTTTGTATAAGTGGTACTTCTTCGATAGGCAACTCAACACCTAAGTCTCCCCGCGCAATCATGATGCCATCACTCTCTCTAATTATCTCTCGTAGATGTTTGATGGCTTGTGGCATTTCAATTTTTGAGATAACCTTTGCGCTATGCTTACTTTTCTGAATCCGCTCCTTTAAGTTATTGATACAATTGGGTGATCTCACAAACGATAAAGCAATCCAGTCAATAGGATGTTGAAAAATGAAATCCAAGTCTGCCAGGTCCTTTGGCGTTAGTGCAGGGAGGGAAATGTTGGTCTCTGGTAAGTTCACGCCTTTTTTGGGTAATAGAGTGCCCCCCAGTAATACCTTGACTCGAACATCATTTGAGGGTGTGATCTCTTGCACCACAACTTCTAGCTTGCCGTCGTCCAAAAGAATCTTTTCTCCTTTTTTTACGTCTTGGTGGAGATTATCATAGGAAACAAAAATTCTACTTTTTGTACCTGTGATTTTTTCATTCGTGAATAAGAATTCTTCGCCTGCCACCAGCTCAATAGATCCGCCTTCCAATTCACCAACCCTCAATTTTGGTCCTTGCAAATCAGCGAGAATGGCAATATTGTAGGGTTGTGTTTTATTGATTTGTTGTATGAACTCAATAATCTTAGCCTTGTCTTCGTGCGATCCGTGCGAGAAATTGAGTCGAAAAACATTCACGCCAGCTTTTACAAGGTCCAACAATTTATCGTATGTGTCACAGGCAGGTCCAACTGTTGCAACTATTTTAGTTCGTTTGTAAGCATGTAATCTTCCTGCTTCATTATCATATTCGCGATGCAGGTATTTGTCGATATGTTTAGCCATAATTTCTTTATTAATCTAGCTTGCTAAGATTTTCACGATATCCAGCCATTCATCACTGATCTTTCCCTTTGTTTTAACTGCTTGCTCTAAGGGGATATAGTTCATCTTGTTGTTTAAAATTCCTACAAACACATTGTGTCGTCCTTGCATGAGGCTCTCTACCGCATGATATCCCATTCTGCTGGCAATAATTCTATCAATACAACTAGGGGATCCTCCTCGTTGTATATGTCCAAGGATACATACCCTAATTTCGGCTTTTGGTAAATTTTCCTGCAAAACCTTACTTACTTCATTAGCACCCCCAAAATCATCTCCCTCTGCAACGACAATCAGGTTTACCATTTTTTTTCTACGCTCTTTCTCTTTGAGCGATTTGATAATGCTATTGATATCGGTTTTTCTCTCGGGTATTAAAATATTTTCAGCTCCAGTTGCAATACCACTGTGTAAAGCAATGTAGCCCGCATCTCTTCCCATTACTTCTATAACAAAAACGCGATCATGTGCATCCATCGTGTCTCTGATCTTATCAATAGCCTCAACTGCGGTATTGACTGCCGTGTCAAATCCAATTGTAAAATCTGTACCTGAAATGTCTTTGTCAATGGTGCCGGCTAATCCAACACAGGGAATGTCAAACTCACTACTGAGTTTACAAGCTCCTCGAAATGATCCATCCCCTCCAATTACTACCAGTCCGTCAATGCCTCTTTTTTTTAGGTTGTCATAGGCTTTTTGCCGGCCCTCTTTTTCCATAAACTCTAAGCAGCGTGCCGTTTTTAAAATCGTCCCACCTCTTTGAATAATATTTGCTACCGAGCGACCATTCATTTTGAAAATGTCATCTTCGATCAATCCCTGATAGCCTCTCATAATCCCATACACTTCAAGTCCATAAAAAAGTCCGGTTCTAACAACAGCACGGATGGCTGCATTCATGCCTGGAGAGTCGCCGCCCGAGGTTAAGACGCCTATTCGGGTCACTTTAGAGTTCATCTGAAAAAAATTGAGTGGTGAAGGTACGTGTTTTCTTTAGTTTTACCCTATGAAAGTGCTTGTTACAGGTGCAAATGGTTTTTTAGGATTCTACCTCTGCAAAAAGCTGCTTGATATTGGTCATGAGGTAGTGGCAACTAGCAGGGGAAATTGCAGACTTCCGTTCAATGGAACAATTGGATTTAGTTATTTGCCGCTAGACTTAGCTTCCGAAGATCAGTCCAGCACTATTATTCGTCAAGTGTCTCCCGATTATATAATTCATGCTGCAGCCATGGGTAAGCCAGATGAGTGTGAAGAAAAAAAAGAGCTTGCTACCCAAATCAATTCGATGGGAACATTCAATCTTTTGCAAGCAGCTAGTGAAAAGAAAATTCCTTTTAACTACATCTCAACTGATTTTGTGTTTGATGGAGTTGCTGGAAATTATTCAGAGGACGCAATACGAAATCCTATTAATCATTACGGTAAAACAAAGCTAGAAGCTGAGAATTGGGTTGAAAAATATCCGTCTGAGTGGTCAATAGTACGCACTGTTCTAGTTTATGGCAAGCCAATGACAGGACGTTCTAATTTATTGTCCATTGTGCAAGAGAAATTAAATAGGGGAGAGACTTACCAGGTAGTAGATGACCAGGTACGTACACCAACTTTTGTAGAAGACTTGGTAACTGGCATAATAAGTATGATGGATAAACGCGCGCAAGGGGTATTCAATATTTGTGGTGAGGAAGTTTTAACTCCCTATCAGATGGCAATTCGTACTGCAAACTTTCTTGGGTTAGACGCATCGTTACTAATAAGAACCCTTTCATCCAATTTTAATCAACCGGCAACAAGACCTCTGATTACTGGATTGCAAATCGAGAAAGCTCGCTCAATATTGGGATTTAGCCCTTCAAATTTTGAAGAAGGCCTTCGCAAAACTTTTAATGCGACCTAATTCATCATAAGGATGTTGACGCTTCGCTGAAGGATGTTGAATGCAATTTCTGCCATTAGATTTTCCTTATCCAACGTTGGATTTACTTCTGTTATCTCGAAGCAGCAAATCTTTCTGTTTTGCATAAACTTACTAACCAAATCTTCAGCTTCTCGCTCTCTTAATCCGTTTCCAACTGGGGTACCTGTGCCTTTAGAGATAGCTGCATCTAGACAGTCTACATCAAAAGACAAATAGATGTCAGTGCAGTCAGCGAGGTACCTAAAAATTGAACGAACAACATTTTCTGCTCCTTTGCTTCTTATTTCTTTAGCTGAAATCTTTTTAATCCCCAATCGGTCGAGTAGATTTTTTTCCTCCTTCTCATAATCTCGAAGAGAAATAAATACAACATTTTCGGGGAGTACTTTCGGACATATTTTACCAAGCTGTTTTAGTTTATTCCAATATTCAATTGTAATAGCATCTGGTTTATGTATTGCCGATTCTTTATTGTCAATTCCCAGTGAGATTGCCATAGGCATGCCATGCATATTGCCGGATGGAGTTGTATAGGGAGTATGAAGATCGGCGTGTGCGTCAATCCAAATAACACCCAGTTTACTTTTGGGTTTAGCTATACGAATACCTGCAATGGTGGCTCCTGAAGTAGCATGATCACCACTTAGCACTACTGGAAAAAAGTTGTTTTTGATGGTATCTGCAACAGATTTAGACACTCTTTCATACATGGTGTGCATCCCTTTAATTCGTTTAGCATAAGGGGATTCTATGGGTTCGTGTAGCAGCCTATTTTCGGTTTGAATCTTTTCGGAAGGAAAGTGAATAAAGAAATTACTCATGAAATCAAGTGCTGCGATTTTGATTGCCTCCACTCCAAGGCTGGCGCCCCGGGTTCCGGCACCAATTTCGGAAGGAACTTCGATGAGCTTTACATTTTTCATAGGGGAGCAAAGGTAGGGTGGGATATTCCGACCCCCTACAATAACAAGTTAATTCTTACTCAAATCTAGCTTGGTTTAGGATTTCTTCAGAGGGGTGCTTACATTTGCAAAGCTTAAAATCAAGTGTTTATGGCCAGGATTATTCCTTTTAGAGAAGCTCTTCGTGAAGCTATGACAGAAGAGATGCGTAGAGATGACCGCATTTTTTTGATGGGAGAAGAAGTTGCTGAGTATAATGGTGCTTATAAAGTTAGTCAGGGGATGCTGGCGGAGTTTGGACACAAGCGTGTTATTGATACACCAATTTCTGAATTGGGCTTTGCTGCCATCGGTGTTGGTGCTGCTCAAAATGGATTGCGTCCCATTGTGGAGTTTATGACCTGGAACTTTGCTGTTTTAGCTTTAGATCAAATTTTAAATACCGCCTCTAAAATGTTGGCAATGAGTGGTGGACAAATCAGTTGCCCCATTGTTTTTAGAGGTCCCAATGGCTCTGCAGGTCAGTTGGGTGCGCAGCACTCCACTGCTTTTGAGTCGCTTTATGCTAATATTCCAGGTATTAAGGTAGTTTCACCCAGTAATGGCTATGATGCTAAAGGGCTTTTGAAACAAGCTATCCGCTATGAGGAAGATCCGGTTGTTTTTATGGAAAGTGAGTTAATGTACGGTGACAAATCAGAAGTACCCGACGATGAATATTATATCGAATTAGGAAAAGCGGATATTAAAAGATCAGGTAGGGATGTAACCCTTGTTTCATTCAACAAAATGATGAAAGTAGCATTGGGTGCTGCAGAAGAGTTGGAAAAAGAAGGAATAAGTGCAGAAGTAATTGACCTCCGTACTATACGTCCCTTAGATTGGCATACCGTTTTAGAAAGTGTCAAAAAAACGAATCGCTTGGTGATTATCGAAGAACAATGGCCATTTGCATCTGTCTCATCAGAAATTTCCTATAGAATTCAAAAAGAAGGATTTGATTATTTAGATGCTCCCATTCGTAGGATTACAGCTGCGGATGCTCCATTGCACTACGCGCCAAATCTTGTAGCTGCTGCACTGCCTGACGTGAGTCGCACTGTCAAGTTAGTGAAGGAAGTTATGTATCAACTGAAATAATATGCCTCTGCAACACTTTTTTGTTGTTTACTTGGTCAGTTTATTGCTCGTTTTACTGCCCTCTATTGGACTATCCAAATTATTTGAAAAAGCAGGTATTGAATCTTGGAAAGCCTATGTTCCCTTTTACAATACTTTCCTTATGCAACAAATTGCAGGCAGACCTACTCATTGGGTTTTTTGGCAATTTATTCCTGTGATTGGTTGGTTTATTACACCTGGAATTTTCATTGAGTTTTCAAAAGTGTTCGGTCGCTTTTCATTGGGTGAACATTGTGCTGCAGCAATTTTCGCACCTTTTTATTTCCCTTGGTTGTCAACTCAAAAAGACCTGAAGTTCATTGGTAAAGAGGCCGTACTTCAACATCGTAAGCCATCTTGGAGAGAATGGTTTGATGCAGCGGTGTTTGCAATTGTTGCTGCTACGCTCATTCGAACATTTGTTTTTGAAGCCTATACGATTCCATCTGGTTCTATGGAAAAGAGCTTGTTGGTCAATGATTTTCTATTTGTTAGCAAAATGAGCTATGGTCCTCGTATTCCCAATACACCCTTAGCGGTACCCTTTGTTCACAATTATCTTCCATTTGGCTCTACTAAAAAATCATATACTCAAATTGTATCACTTCCTTACATAAGATGGTTTGCTTCTCCTGTTGGTAGAAATGATGCTGTTGTCTTTAATTTTCCAGCTGGTGATACGGTAATTAATTTACCAGAGTACCAGTCAAAGGATCCATACTATGATGTTTGTCGCCGATTAGGAAATGGAAATATTGACGAGGGTAGAAAAATTGTCTTAAGCGACCCAAATTCATATCCACTGGCAGTACATGCCAATGATAAGACGGATAATTACATTAAACGATGTGTTGCTGTTCCAGGTGATGTATTGAGTTTACAAAGAGGGCAACTATTGATCGATGGAAAACAAGTTGTTCCTCCACCTGATGCGCAGTATACCTATTCTTTTCGTTCGACTATTCCTTTAGATCCAGAGATCATGAAGGAGGAATTCAATACCACAGAGTTTGGAGTAGATATGAGTGGTCGTTATGTTATTAATTTACCCTACAACAAAGTAGCTCAATTTAGACAGCAAAAGTTTCTGGATGGTCCATTGGTTCCAGATGATGAGCCGTATGAGGCAAGTGCCGTAAATGATATGGATCCTAGAACAACATCAGGTGATGTTTATCCTTATGATACGACATTTTTCAAATGGACCAAGGATAACTATGGTCCCATTTGGATTCCTGCTAAGGGAGCTACGATTCCGTTAACTGACTCTACCTATTCTTTGTATGAGCGCGTTATTAGAGTGTATGAGAAAAATGATTTTTATAAGTCAAATGGTCAAATCATTCTAAATGGTAAACCTGCGAACTCCTATACTTTCAAGATGAATTATTATTGGATGATGGGAGATAATCGTCATGGCTCTCAAGATTCTCGATTTTGGGGATTCGTTCCTGAAGACAGAATTGTGGGTAAGGCCTGGCTCATCTGGTTTAGCTGGGAAAATGGACCACGCTGGAACCGATTGTTCAGAAAGGTCAAATAGCTTAACTTTAGATGCCCCTCCAAGGGGCATCTTTCTTTCCTAAGCTAGTCTATGAAAAAAGAGAATTTCCAATTTGAATTTACCCGTATTTCGAGTAAAGACGAGCTGAATCCAATTGATCAGGAATTGATGCAACATGCTTTACGTGCATCCGCTGAAGCTTATGCTCCTTACTCTAATTTTTTTGTAGGTGCAGCAGCCAAATTAAGTTCAGGAATTATTTTGACGGGCTCAAATCAGGAAAATGCCTCTTATCCGGTAGGTATTTGTGCAGAGCGAGTTTTACTCGGTATCGTTGCAACTCAACATCCGAAAATCCCTATCGATACCATGGCCATAACTTATCAGTCTAAAAATAGAGAGAGTAATGTTCCTGTATCTCCATGTGGCATGTGTCGGCAGGCTTTACTGGAATTCGAAAACAGAGTAAATCAGCCCATACGTCTGTTATTGGGCGGGGTAACAGGAGAGATCTTGATCATTGAATCTACTCGTTTATTATTGCCCCTCGCCTTTGAAAGTAGTTATCTTAAATAAACATCTAGTTAAAATTATTGTATGCCTCCAATTTCAAAAAATAGAAGAGATTTTATCAGGCAAACTTCACTTGCCACAGCAGGTTGGTTCATAATTCCTCGACATGTTCTTGGAAATGGATTTATTGCACCAAGTGATAAACTAAATGTGGCTGGAATTGGAGTAGGAGGACAGGGGGCTGGTGATCTAGCCAGTATCGCAAAAAGTCCTTACGTTAATATCGTTGCATTATGTGATGTAGATGATAGACAAGCGGCTCGTTCTCGAAAGTCATTTGAAAAAGCAAATTATTATAAGGACTTCCGTGAAATGTTGTCCAAGGAAAAGGATACGATTGATGCATGTACTATTTCTACCCCTGATAATATCCATGCCGTAGCCACCTTAGCTGCTATGCAATTAGGAAAACATGTTTATACTCAAAAACCTTTGACCCATGATATTTATGAAGCAAGAATTTTAACGCAGGCGGCAAAAAAATACAAGGTTGTTACGCAAATGGGTAATCAGGGCGGTTCAGGAGATGGGGTGCGCACTGCAAAAGAAATGTATCAGGCAGGTCTAATTGGAGATATCGTCGAAGCCCATGCATGGACAAATAGACCCGTGTGGCCGCAGGGAATTCCTACTCCAAGTGGCGAATATTCAGTGCCTACAGAATTAGATTGGGATTTATGGTTAGGGCCCGCTAAGAAAATACCTTATAATCCTGCTTATCTGCCTTTCAATTGGAGAGGTTGGTGGGCTTTTGGTACTGGTGCATTGGGTGACATGGCCTGTCACATCATGGATCCTATTTATCGAATTTTACCCATTCTGTATCCTTCTTCTGCAGAGTGTAGTGTTGCAACTATTTGGAGAGAGATGTGGAATGACACGCCGAATGCAGATGCTTGTCCCCCTTCTTCCATTATACATTTACACTATCCAAGAACAGATGGAAAAGGATCAATAAAAGTTTCTTGGTATGATGGAGGGCTTTTGCCCCCGCGTCCAGAGGAGTTATCTCCTGAGGAACCATTTGGAAATTGGGATGGAGGAGTTCTGTTAATTGGTACAAAAGGTAAAATGCTATTAGATTGTTATGGGGCTAACCCCCGGCTTTTACCAACCCGTTTGATGAAGGAAACAACATTGCCAAAACAAACGCTTACACGCGTGCCTGAAGGCCATTACCAACAATGGGTCAATGCTTGCATTGCAGGTTATGGTAAAGGTGTTACCAGTTCTCCTTTTGAGTATGCCGGACCATTTACCGAAAGTATTTTGATGGGTAATCTTGCGATACGCAGTTGGATGATTAAAAATCCAAAATTGAAAGGTTGGGAAGACAAGTACTTAGGCCGTAAAAAACTATTATGGGATGCTGACTCCATGCGCGTAACTAATTTCGACGAGGCGAATCAGTTTGTTAAGCGAGAGTACCGCGAGGGATGGAATCTTGTGCTGTAATAAACTAACTTTTCAAGAAAGCAGAAAGTTCTTGGAGTTCAATAATTTTCTGGGCTTCTTTTGATGCATCAAAAGAAGAAGAAAGTTCATCTATTAATTTGGCAATCGTACCTGTGTTGGGCAAGGGTTGTAGATAACTAGGCTCCAGCGGCTCATTAATTCTTTTAAAATACGTTTCTATATCCTTGTGGGTATAAATTTGACCGCCTGTTGGATCCATAAAAAATTCCGCTCGACGATTATTTTCAATCCCACCATTTTTGATATAAGCGAGGATAAATTGATTTGGGAGTTGGATAGCACGTACGGGTAAATCCAATTGTTCGCAAAGAATTAAATAGAGCAATCCATTACCGGCTTGGGTTCCTTTTTTACCAGTAATTATTTTGTTGATCAAAAAGTGATCTGGTTTGCTCTCATCACGGGGAATGGAGCGTAATCCATAGTACCCATAGAGAATGTTATGAAAAACATTTACTTGTTCTAATGGAGTTAGGTAGTTGTTTAATTCAAGCCATATGTTCCTGCGTAATTTCTCCAAATCGGCAATAACAGGTGCAGTAGCCAATTCAGGAAAATGAAATGTTGCACAAAGAAGGGCACCGGTAAAAAGTTCGGGCCGTGGAGAGTGCTTCCAATCTGTGAAATTTCTGCGAAGATCTCTAAACTGTAAGCGATGAATTAAATTTTCAATTCGGTTTTGAACTTGTTCGTTGGGTGTTGTTTCCCACCAGTGTTCAAGTGTAGGAATAATGGTGGTGCCATAATTGACGATTCTATCTGATACAACACCAAATACCTCTTCGTCGGGGTCGTCAATTAACGTGTACAGCGCAGCTATTTCATCTGTTTTCGCCATACCCACAATTTCTTATAGGTTGATCAAATAAAGAAGTGAAACTTTTCCACAGGTCTTGAAAAACTGAATTAATCTTTTTTTGCAACTACCATCCAATCCCAAGGCTTAGGGGAGTGTAACCAGCGCGGAGGTCGATTAAATTCAGTGGACCAAGGGTATTCAATTTTTTTAATTTCCAAAACTTGAAAACCGGATTTGTTCAGATTTAGCGTTAGCTCTTCCTCTAGAAAATGTTTGTGCGGCACTTGATCGATTTCACCTACGCCTTGCATAATATTCTTCCATTTTACAAGTGCCTTTTTACCAGATATAGTCTCTGAAAACTCTTTTCTGTCAATATTGAATTGTTGCTGTACAATTCTAGTCAGTAAATAAGATTCAAGGGAGGGGACAGTGAGTACCAACGTTCCATTTGTTTTGATACACTTCTTGAGGTTATTAAAAAAAACTAACCTGTCTTTGGCATGTGGGGTTAGTATAGCGTTGATACAAATTCCAAATTCAACTTTGGGGACGCGCAATGTCGGATTACTCATGTCAGCTCTTTTGTAGTCGACATTTTTAAGACCGGGATGCAGCTGTTGCGCGATTTTTAAATTATTGGTTGAAATATCAAGCGCAATTACTTTTTTAAATAATGGAGAAAGAACAGGAAGCCATTTGCCTACTGCACAACCAATATCCATAACCTGCTGATTTGGTTTTGAGTATTTTCGAATGGCACGTACCAATAGTTTCTTTTTGTCTTGTTGAAGGACATCAAAAATTTCCTCTTGATAGGAGGCGGCCATATTTTCCCAATAATTGCGCTTCATGGATTATTTCTTTTTAGCCGCTTTTTTCTTTGTCGGTTTGCCAGCTGGCTTTTTAGAAGCGGCTGCTTTCTTTTTAGAAAATGATCCTGGGAATTGAGTTTCTATAATCTCTTTAATATTCTCTAATGTCATTGCAGATGCTTCTGTAGCCGTTACTCTGCTGCCATCTTCTTTTTTGGGTAAGTAAATCATTTTTTTACCAAACCGGATCATAGGCCCCCATCTGCCATTTTCAAGAGCAATTTTTTCCTCCGGCCATCTGTGGATGTATCGATTGGCTTCTTTTTTGATCTTAGCCTCGATGAGTTCTTTCATATCTGAATCACTCAGATTGGCAAAATCATATTTGCGTGGTACATTAATAAATATGCCATCCCATTTTATGAATGGACCGAATCTTCCACTTCCTTTCGTAATTGGTTTGTCTTGGAAGGTGCCTACAGGCGCATCCGCTTTTTGTTTGGCTTTAATATATTCTACAGCTTTAGTAAAATCGACTGTACCTAAGTCTGTCCCTTTTGGTAGAGAGATAAAATCGTCTCCCCATTTTACGTAAGGGCCGAATCTCCCAACATTTACCGATACATCTTTGTTCTCAAATTGTCCCATGGGACCTTGTGCTCCAAACAATGATAGGGCTTCTTCGTAGGTGATTGTCTCTATACTTTGGCCAGTAGGAATTTTGGCAAATCTTGGTTTTTCGTTTTCGTCTGCCTTCCCAATTTGGATCATTGCACCATATCTTCCCATCCTTGCTATGACAGGTTTGCCTGTCTCTGGATCCGTGCCAAGTTCCCTTTCACCTTTAATTCGTTCTGCCGTTTCTATCGTTTTATCTACATCTTTTTTAAAAGGCTTGTAAAAGTCTTTTATCATTCGATTCCACTTCAGTTTTCCTGTGGCCACTTCGTCAAACTCACTTTCAATTTTAGCAGTGAAACCGTAGTCCATTACGTCATCAAAATATTGTAACAAAAAATCAGTAACGACCAGTCCTAAATCCGATGGAAATAACTTTGATTTTTCAGCACCGGTGTTTTCCTGCTCAATTAATTTACTGATTTGGTCTTTTTTTAAAACCAGTACTTGATAGTTTCTCTGGGTTCCTTCCTTGTCTCTTTTCTCAACATACCCTCTTTTTAGAATGGTGGAGATAGTAGGGGCATAGGTAGAAGGTCTACCAATTCCGAGCTCTTCCAGCTTTTTTACTAAGGAGGCTTCGGTATAGCGAGGTGCAGGGCGATCAAAACGCTCAATCGCCTTCATTTCTTTCAAAGGTAATTCCTGGCCCACTTTTAGTGGTGGTAACATTCCTTCTTCTTGTTCATTTTCGTCATCATCCTTTCCTTCACGATACACTTTTAAGAAACCATCAAATTTCAAAACCTCACCTGACGCCACTAATTCTTCTTGTTGTCCGGAGATACTGATGCGTGCAGTTGTTTTCTCGAGTTCTGCATCGGCCATTTGACTGGCCATTGTCCTTTTCCAGATCAATTCATACAAACGGGCCCATTCCGTTTCTTTAATGGAGGTGTTGCTCATGTAAGTGGGACGAATCGCTTCGTGTGCCTCCTGAGCTGACTCATTCTTGTTTTTAAATTTTCTGAATTGGTGGTATTTCTTACCGTATTGCGAGTGTACTGTTTGTGTGATATCAGCTAGCGCAGTGTCACTTAAGTTAACGCTATCTGTACGCATATAGGTGATATACCCGTTCTCATATAATTTTTGTGCGATCAACATGGTTCTTGATACGCCGTACCCCAATTTTCTTGATGCTTCTTGTTGTAATGTCGAGGTCGTAAATGGCGGGGCAGGGGAGCGTTTACCAGGTTTAACCTGAATGGAAGAAACGTTGTAAGTAGCGCCCACGCATTTTTCCAAAAAGCTGTTAGCGTCGTTGGCAGAGTTTTGTTTTTTGCCTTCTGCAACAAAAGTCACCCCTCTGTTATCTTCATCCTTTGCAGTGAAAGTGGCTTCAATTTTAAATTGACTCGCAGGTTTGAAATTATTAATTTCTCTTTCTCTTTCAACAATTAATCGCACCGCTACACTTTGTACACGACCTGCGCTCAAATTATTGCGCATGCTCATTTTCCGCCATAATACCGGGCTTAATTCAAAGCCTACGATTCTGTCTAAAACCCTTCTGGCTTGTTGTGCCATCACTAAATGCATATCAACCTTTCGAGGTTTTTTTACAGCAGATTCAATGGCAGGTTTCGTGATTTCGTGAAAAACAATACGTTTTGCCTTTTTAGGATCCAATCCCAACACTTCACACAAATGCCAACTGATAGCTTCTCCTTCGCGGTCCTCATCCGTTGCGAGCCAAACTTCTTTTGATTTGTTAGCAAGGGATGACAGTTCTTTAACTACTTTTTCTTTATCGGCAGAAACAATATACCTAGGCTCAAATTCTTTTTCTAAATCAATGCCCATTCCCGCTTTTTCCAAGTCTCGAATATGGCCAAAGCAACTTTTCACCTGAAAATCTTTTCCCAGGATTTTCTCAATCGTTTTAGCTTTCGCTGGGCTCTCAACAATCAGTAAATTCTTAGCCATGTGTACAAATAATTAGCGTATAAAGTGGGCGCAAGTTAGGCAAGAATAGGAAAAATTAATTTAAACCCAACATCTTGCCCTCTTCTTTGTTTTAGTTTTACCTTTGCACCGCTATGTATACGATCCATTTTAATTTTGAACAAGCAGGCCTTTCTCCTGTTGTTTTAGAGCAAGTTGAGCCAGGTCAGAGCCTCTTGGAGGTTGCATTAACTAATAATATTGAGCTTCATCATAATTGTGGTGGGGTTTGTGCCTGTAGCACCTGTCACCTCTACATTAATAAAGGTGAGAACTTTCTAGAAGAGATTAGTGATAAGGAGGAAGACTTCATTGACAGAGCTGTTAATCCCAGACTAAATTCAAGACTGGGTTGTCAGTGTGTGCTAGTAGAGGGGGCTGGAACTCTCGAAGTAACTATTCCCGATCAGACACAATTTTTAGGCGAATAATAACTGTATGACACATTTTGAACCCCCGATTGGTTGGAGCGACCATGAAGATATTGCCCTGAAACTTTACGAACGTTTTGGTGATGAATTTACAGAGAGTAAAATTTATCGAATTCGTTTCACTGATTTATTAGAATGGGTGTTAGAAATCCCTGGTTTTACAGGTACCCGTGAAGAAAGCAATGAGGGTCATCTGGAGATGATCCAAAGTTCGTGGGTGTACGAGTGGAGGGATAATCAAAAGTAACCTATGTCTGGTACTCCCTCTTTTAAACAGATAACTACATTCGTTTTTGATATGGATGGAGTGCTTACTGATGGGACGCTGCTTTTGCTTCCTGATCAAACACCCGTTCGTAAAATGCATATAAAAGACGGGTATGCCCTACAATTAGCTGTAAAAAGAGGATATCGAATCATGGTGATTTCTGGTTCAGTATCAGAACCAGCGGTAGAAAGATTAAAAAAATTAGGGATAGATTCAGTTTGGATGAATGTGCAGGACAAGAAAATTCTTTTGCAGGATTTAATGAAAAAAAATTCTTTGCAGCCTAATGAAGTCCTTTATATGGGTGATGATTTGCCCGACTACACCGCAATGAAATTTTGTGGACTCCCATGCTCCCCCGCGGATGCTGTAGATGAAATAAAAAGTATCTCCTTTTATATATCGCCATTTGCTGGCGGAAAGGGTTGTGTTAGGGATGTACTAGAAAAAGTAATGAGGGCTCGAGGAGATTGGGAACATTTGGAGACGGTTTCATCCTTGTAATTGTCTTATGCCACTCATTAAAGTGATTACTGGTTTTTTTAGACTAATTCGTCTGCCCAATCTTATTTTTATTGCGCTCACACAGTTCTTACTACAATCTTGTATTTATGAGCCTCTGTATCGGCCATTTGTAACTATTGATGACACGCGACGTTTTGGATTTCTTTTAGTTGCATCGATTCTCATTGCTGCTGCTGGTTATATCATCAATGATTATTTTGATATTGACATCGATCAAATAAATAAGCCTTCTCGTTTGGTAATTGGTAAATTAATTTCAAAGAGGGGGTCTATCTTTTTACATTTTGCTTTTAATGTAGCAGGACTAGTTTTTACCTACCTAGCGATTCGATCTATACAGCAGATTTATCTTGTTTTTTTGAACTTGGGAGTGGTAGTGCTACTTTGGTTTTACTCTGTTCGTTATAAAAAGACACTCCTAGTTGGTAACATCATTATATCATTTTTAGTGGCTTGGGTAATTATTATCTTTTTTTTGTCAAAAATGGATCCTATCCAGCTACTTCGTGGCGCAGATAAAAGCCAATCCATTTTTTATCAGCTTACTATTTTATATGCTGGATTTGCTTTTCTAGCCACTTTCATTCGAGAGCTGATTAAAGATGTGGAGGATCAGGAGGGCGATCGTCGACATGGTTGCAAAACACTGCCAATCATGTGGGGTGCTGCGCTGACCCGAACTTTTATTGCAAGCTGGGTAGTCATTTTAGCTGTACTTGTCATTTTCGTGATGGTGTACTTGTTACAACTTAAAATGCGAATAGCTTTTGTTTATTCTTTTCTATTAGTTCTTATTCCAATTTTCTCAATACTGAAAAACTTAACTAAAGCCTCAACTTCGGAAGATTTTGGTAAACTTAGTGCTCAGATGAAATGGCTTTTACTAGCTGGTATCATTTCAATGATTTTCTTTTATAGTAGATAATATGCAACCAATTATTTTAGCTTCTCAGTCTCCACGTAGAAAGCAATTACTAGAATGGGCAGAGGTTCCGTTCACGGTAATTGTTAGTGATGTTGAGGAGTCCTTTCCACCCGATTTATCTCCTGTTGATGTTCCGGTTTTTATTGCAAATAAGAAAGCGAGGGCAGTTCAGCAGCATCAAAACGAACAAGCAATAATACTTGCTGCAGACACCATTGTTTTATTGGATGACCATATCCTTGGCAAGCCTGTACACCGCGAAGAGGCCGTTAGTATGCTGCTAGCTCTATCAGGATCTACGCATCGTGTAATTACAGGTGTAGTGATTCGACAAGGAGAAAAAGAGTTCTCCTTTCATGATATAACTGAAGTTACTTTTCACTCGTTGACACAAGATCAAATTGAATTTTATGTCGATCGGTACAAACCTTTTGACAAAGCGGGTAGCTATGCTATCCAAGAGTGGATAGGGGTGGTAGGAATTCAGTCAATCAAAGGCGATTTTTATAATGTGATGGGGCTTCCTATCAGTAGGGTATTACAATATTTACAGGCTTTTAATTAGCCCATTCATTCCAATTTATCGCGACTTTAATTCCTGGGTGTATACTATTTAAAACTGGGCAGGTCTCTGCCGTGTTTTTCAGAATTACCTTACTTCTGTTTTCCAGGTTTATTAGTGAGGAAGGTATTTTCACATTTAATTTGATTTCGCTAACTCTTCTGGGGTCACTTGCCATAATTTTTTCAACCTCAATGCATAGGTTTTCTAAACTGGTGTCCATGCTACTGGCTTTAATTCCCATTACAGTTAACATACAGGCTGCTAGACTTGTTGCTAGTAAGTCTGTAGGAGAAAATCGTTCCCCCTTTCCATGATTATCTACTGGGGCGTCGGTTTCTATTGTGGATCCACTTTGATTGTGCGTACAACTAGTTCGAAGGTTTCCTTGGTAGTAAACGGCTGAAGTCATTCTCAATAATTTTCATAAATTTACGTTTCATAGATAAATTATAGCTGTGCGTAGCTCATTTATATTACTTTTTGTTTGTTCACTAATCTTACTGACCAAAGCTTCTTATGGTCAGTTTTCTCAAAAGGATGAACGAAGAGCTGAAAAGAGAAAAAAAATCAACGCCTTAATTCGACAAGCCGAAGAAGGAACACTAGTCTATACTAAACATAGTGTATTTGGATTTCAAGCACGATCGAATGGGTATGGACTTTTTTATGAATTAGGTACTGCGAAGACCCCTTTAAAAAACAATCTGTATCGATTCGATTTGACCGAGATTAAGCATCCAAAGGAAAATAAATTTCAAAATCTTTCGAATCCTTTCTTGTTTATCAGCAATCCCTATATCTATGGGAAAGTCAATAATTTTTATCAGGCCTCTTTTAGTGTAGGTCAACAGCGATTGTTGGGGCAAAAAGGAAATAAAAATGGAGTAGCAGTTTCACTGCTTTATCATGGAGGGTTATCTTTAGGATTGCTTAAACCTTATTATGTTGAGGTAGAGGACCCCAATGGCCCTAATACTAAATTTATCAAGTATAGTTCGCAGGATTCAATATTATTCCTAGGGCCTGCCATAATGGGAGCCGGGGGATTTTGGCGTGGATGGAATGAGTTGAAACTTAAACCTGGAGGTTTTGTCAAGTCCTCCTTACGATTTGATTACGGAAGATTTAACGAAGTGGTCAGTGCGCTTGAAATAGGTTGTAGCGCAGAATATTTTGCTGGCAATGTTCCTATTATGGCCCTTCAAAAAAATAAGTCTTTATTTTTTCAGGCACATATTGCACTGGTGTTTGGCCGAAGAAAGTAGTGAAATGTTACCTTTGTAACATGTCTGCATCCTCCGTTGATTCTATTACCCCTGCACATCGTAAAAAGCCGGATTGGCTTCGTGTAAAACTTCCCATTGGTGAGAATTATAAACATGTGCGGCAGTTGGTTGATCAGCATAAATTGCACACCATCTGTGAGAGTGGTAATTGCCCAAACATGGGGGAGTGCTGGGGAGCTGGCACCGCCACTTTCATGATTTTAGGAAATGTTTGTACACGTAGTTGCGGATTTTGCTCTGTGGCCACAGGTAGGCCAGATGCGGTGGATTGGGATGAGCCACAACGAGTGGCAGAGGCTATTTTACTGATGAAAGTTAAGCATGCTGTTATCACTTCTGTTGATCGTGATGAATTACCTGATGGGGGTTCAACAATTTGGTATAATACAATCAAAGCGGTCAAGACACTTTCCCCCGAGACTACCTTGGAAACTTTGATTCCTGATTTTAAAGGTCGTAAAGATGACATTCAACGAGTAATTGACGCGGCTCCGGAAGTAGTGAGTCACAATATTGAAACTGTTGAGCGAATGACAAGGCAGGTTCGCGTACAAGCTAAATACTGGAGAAGTATGGAAGTAATTCGTATTTTGAAAGAGGGTGGCATGCGAACTAAAAGTGGAATTATGTTAGGATTAGGAGAGGAGAAAGAAGAAGTAATTCAAACGTTGCAAGACCTTAAGGAAAATGGTTGTGATGTAGTTACCATTGGACAATATTTGCAACCAACCAAAAAGCATTTACCAGTTGCCAGATTTGTTCATCCTGATGAATTTGCTGAATATCGCGAAATTGGCTACCAACTCGGGTTGGATTATGTAGAAAGTGGACCGCTGGTTCGTTCTTCATACCATAGCGAAAAACACGTGATACCTGGATTTGGAAAAAACCAATGGCTTGCCAGCCGTTCAATCTAATACTATGAAAAAGATAGTGAGCTATTTATTTTTTTCACTGCTAACTATCTCTTCCTTTGGTCAAACCAACTGGGTTAGCGTGGATAGCCTTTATCAACCACTCCCAATATCCGCTAAGCTTTTTAAAACGACTTCTCCGCTTAGTCAGAAGCCTTTTATCGCCTATGCACTTATTGTTGAGTTGAAAGATCCCTCTCTTGATTTTACAGTTGATACAACGTTCAATCGACGATTAACACCCGCTGCGTTTTATCAAAAAAATAATAAACCCTTAGCAATTCTTAATACCAGTTTCTTTTCATTTACCACGCATCAAAA
>DDPN01000123.1:34566-36786 GCA_002342205.1 Chitinophagaceae bacterium UBA2467
AGATACTATGACCTGGCGACATCCAATAGGAAGTGCGCTAGGTATCAATCGTTTTCGTAAGCCAGATGTGGCGTGGGTTTATACAGATTCTTTTGCCAAATACCCGTTAGCTATTCAACAGCCTATCAAACCATTAAAAGACAGCACTGCGCTTTTTTCAAAGCAAACATTTATAAAAAATCTAAAGTCTTCTCAGCAAAAAGCAAAAAATTGGAAAATGCAAACAGCTGTGGGTGGAGGACCTGTGTTAGTTCAAAATGGTATGATTTCAATTGCCAATGATCAGGAGATGAAATTCGCTGGTAAAGCAATAGACGACAAACACCCTCGCTCTGCAATTGGCTATACCGCTGACGGCAAGTTGGTAATAGTAGCAATTGAGGGTCGTCACCCAGGGGTTGCTGAAGGTGCCACCTTGAAAGAAACTGCTCAACTTTTAATTGAATTAGGTTGTATTGAAGCGCTTAACCTGGATGGAGGCGGTAGTTCCTGTTTGCTAATCAATGGAAAACAAACAATTACTCCTTCTGATAAAGAAGGAGAACGGGCTGTGCCAGGAGTCTTTATTATTCAGTTGAAAAATTAATCCTCCCAAATAAGTGCACTAGCACCTAGAATTGCGGCATCTGCTTCTTTTAAATTACTGAAGACTAGTTTTACTTTATTCTTGAATACTTGACAAAGGTTAGCTTCCATTGCCTCCTGCGTGGGATTTAGAATAAGATCTCCAGCTTTGGTGAGTCCTCCAAATAAAACGATGGCCTCAGGCGAAGAAAACATCACAAAGTTTGCCAATGCTTCACCAAGAAGTTGCCCTGTAAATTGAAAAATTTCTAAAGCTATTTTATCTCCCTGTATTGCACAATCATACACTTTTTCACTTGTTAGTTCCTCGGCTGGAATCAATCTCAATGCGCTATCTACAGAGGGAAACTGCTCGAGCATTTCAAGCGCAGTTTCCCTAACACCTGTTGCAGAAGCATAGGATTCTAGTGTACCGCGTATGCCCGTTCCTTTATGTAATCGACCACCAGGTCGTATAATCGTATGACCTAACTCTCCTGCAAATCCATCATGCCCCAACACAATTTTACCATCAATGAAAATACCACTGCCCACTCCGGTTCCAAGAGTAATTGTAATAAAATCTTTCATTCCCTTAGCACAACCATACTGTTGTTCACCAGCCGCAGCAGCATTTGCGTCATTTGTAAGTTTAACTTTCATGTTAAACTTCTCTTGTAGCATGGAGGCTAATGGTACGATTCCTTTCCACTTTAAGTTTGCCGAATGTTCAATATTACCGGTATAATAGTTCCCATTGGGAGCACCCACACCAATACCTGCAAAGTTGGAGGGGCCCCCAACTCGATCAATCATAGGGCTGAGCTTTTCATATAAATCGCTAATGAAGCCCTGCACCGTTTCATGTGCATTAGTAGGTATTCGATTTTGTTCTAGTATTTTTCCTTCTCGATCAACAATACCAAATTTGGTAGTAGTTCCGCCAATATCAATTCCAACTGCGAAGTTTGACATGTGTTCTAAATTTTTTAAAAAATCAATGTCCTGGCTTTCCTCCCTCTAACTTGTCATAGTCAATGCCTTGCTCTTTTAAAATGCCAGTTACTTTTATAGCATAAAATGCTAAGTAAGCAAAACAAGCAACACCAACCAGATAAGACCATTGAATACCAAGATATGCGTCACCTGCTAAAAACCCCTGTAATAAACTTATAAAACCGCCTCCCATTATCATCATGATTAACAAGCCGGATCCTTCATTGGTGTGTTTTCCTAGTCCGGCAATAGCAAGGGTGAAAATACAGGGCCACAAAGTGGAGCAAAAGAGACCTACACTAATAAAAGCATATACACTGATCATACCGTCGGAAAGCATCCCTACGAAATTGGCTGTGATTCCCATCAGGGAAAAAATCAGCAATTGTCTTGCAGGATTACCCTTGCTTAGTATGTCTCCAATAATCATGGCTATGATCACAAATCCGTAAACGTAAAAAGGTGTAACATCGTGAGAAGCAAGATTGTTTATCAAAAGATAAACTCCAAATGCTACATAAGGCATTATAAAACGTAAAATCTGTTTAAAGCCTTTACTGATGTCTAGTGCTCCTACAGAGCCTGTCCATCGCCCAATCATCAAACTTGCCCAGAATAGTGATACAAATGGCGCGATGTCTTTTGTTTCAGTTTGTGTAT
>DDPN01000052.1:0-173 GCA_002342205.1 Chitinophagaceae bacterium UBA2467
TCCTACCGTCATTATACTCAACCAAAGGGTTGCTATCACAACTAGTATTCCTATGCTTTTCAACCATTTTGGATGGGTATAATTGCCCATAATTTTTTTTCGATAACTGGCTACTAACACAAGTAAAAGTGAAAAGGGAAGAATAAATCCATTCAATGCCCCTGCGGTGATTA
>DDPN01000052.1:346-3423 GCA_002342205.1 Chitinophagaceae bacterium UBA2467
TAGCCGACCCATCCTAGTGCTAACTGAAATACAGATGCAGCAGGGTTGGTACTTTCCAGCGTAAGCCCCTTTGCAACTACACCCAGCGCAGCTAAAAAAAGAAGTATTCGCATGAGAGAAGCCAAAAGAATGGCTGAAATCGCTGAGCGATTGACTCGATTCGTCTGTTCAGGTCCTGTGATACCTGCATCTAATAGACGGTGTGCACCTGCAAAACTGATGTATCCGCCAACAGTTCCTCCTACCAATGTTATAATCGCCTTCAGATCAATTTTTTTTGGAATAAAACTGCGATATCCGGCTTCAAGTAGCGGAGGCTCCGAAACAAAAACAACATAAAGAGTTAGTCCAATCATTACGATACCCATCCACTTTGAAAAATTATCTATTAATGACAATGAATTTTTCTGATAAAATAAAAAGAGTGCCAACGCTCCACTCAGTAGCGCTCCATATTTTGGATTGATACCTATCATTACCTCTAATCCTAGTCCTGCTCCTGCTAAATTTCCTGCGTTAAATGCAAGTCCCCCTAAAACGATTAATATCATCAATATTGAGCCAGCACCTGGAATTACTTTATCCGCTATTTCTTGAGCGCGTAAACCACTTGCACTAAGGATGCGCCAAATGTTAAGTTGTGCTCCAATATCTAGTAGCACTGAAATTAAAATTACAAATCCAAAGCTGGCTAGTAATGTACTTGTGAAGTTGGCAGTTTGCGTCAAAAAGCCAGGTCCGATAGCAGAAGTGGCCATCAAAAATGCTGCACCTACAAGAGGCGATTGTGAAAACTTTTTTTTAGGAGGAGGCATACGTGGGTTTAATTAAAATTGCTGATTCCTTCAATGCTGCATGGATGCGTTCTGCAAATACTAACGCATGAGGTCCGTCTCCGTGAATACAAATGGTTTCAACAACGCATGCTATGCTACTCCCATTTGTTGTAGTGACTTTTTTTTCTTTCACAAGCTGTAATACTTGTTTTACGCATTCTGTTGGATTGTCAATCAATGCATTCATTTGTGACCGGGGGGTTAAACTTCCATCCGGTTGATAAGTTCTGTCTGCAAAGCCCTCCGCAACAAATAGTATTTTATGTCTAGCTGCTGCCTCCTCGAGAGCGCTTTTTGGGGGTCCCCAAAGAGAAAAGGTGGGATTGATTTCAATAAGTGCTTTTGCAATTATTGTTGCAAGCTTGCTATTTTTTGCAGCTTCATTATAGAGTGCGCCGTGCGGTTTAACGTGGGTAAGTGGATAGTGTTCTTGAATTGCAATTGAATCAAGTATCTCAATTTGCGTTTTAATTGATTTTTTTAATGTTGCTTCATCGATATCCATTGTTAGTCTTCCAAAATTCTCACGATCGGGGTAAGAGGGATGCGCACCAATTGCGACGCCAACCTTTTTGGCCAGTTGTACAGTCTTACGCATACTCTCTTCACTGCCGGTATGTCCACCACAGGCAATACTTATCGAACTAACCAATGGAATAATCGCATTTTCGTTTTCCATTCCCTCACCTGCATCGCAGTTCAGATCTATCTGCTTCATAGTTTACTCGTCAAAAAGTTGAAATTGTAAAAAAACACCGGGTCTGCATTGTCCTACAATTGAAAGGTCTGGTGTGTGTACCCGGGCAATTCGAGGATATCCCCCAATGGTTTGTGCATCAGCTCCCAATATAATTGGCATACCCGAAGGTGTAACTTGAATGATACCCGGCATTACTGCTGTTGAAATTAACTCTGTTTTTTCTTTCAGTAATAAGGGGCTCCCTTGTAATTGATAACCCATTCGATTTGATTGAGGCCCAATCCGCCATTTCTCTTTTATCAGTTGCGACTGAGCGGCATTATCAAACCATCCCCATTCAGGACCTTTATGAATGCGAATTGGGATTTCGTTAAGTTCTAACGCTGGATTCTTTATTTGAATCAAAATATTTTCTGCCGTCCTATGATTGTTTATTTCATCAGCAAACTCAATCCGGTCACCAGCTTTTAGTGCTCGACCTTCTATTCCTCCAATTTGAGCAGGAACATAGGTTGCGCAACTTCCTAATTCAGCATTAACTTTTAATCCTCCTTGAATCGCTAAGTAGGTTCTACATCCAAATTCACTGGGTGATAGTTTTAAAGTATCTCCCGCTTTGACAACATGAGCAATATTGTACAGAATGGATTTGTTGTTGATTGTAGCTGTGGCACCCCCTCCAGTCAACGCAATGACCGTAGCCTTTTCAAATTCTATAATTGCACCATGCAGGGTAAATTCAATGAGTGCTTCCTGTCCGCTGTTGCCGCATAACAATTGTGCTAATTCAAATGAATAGCTATCCATGGGACCACTTGCAGGGATTCCCAAATGTCGATAGCCCACTCTTCCTCGGTCTTGAATAAGCGCTTGCACACCTGTTTTATGAATAAAAAGACTCATGACCAACTTTCAAATTCTGATTTTGAAATAGGATAAAACTGGACCTGGTCTCCGGGTTGTAACAAACAAAGCGGGGTTCGATTTTTGTTGAATAGTGCTAGTGGTGTTTGACCAATCACGTGCCATCCTCCAGGCACTTCAAATGGGTATATGCCTGTTTGCTTATTGGCAATGGCGACGCTTCCTGCCTTAATTCGTTGGGAAGGGACCGCTTTTCGCGGGAGGATTAGTTCCTCATTGATTTCTCCCATATAGGGGAATCCGGGAACAAATCCCATTGCGTAAACTTGGTAAGTACGGTTACTATGAAGCTCAATTATTTTTTCTTTAGAAAGATTGAGTTGACTACTTATTTCAAAAAGGTCTGGTGCAAAATATTCTTCATAGCATACTGGAATTTTTTTAATCGAGGTTTCATTTTCAATTTCATTCATCGCATCATTGGCCAGCGATAAAAGAAGTTGATCAATTTTTTTTATATGGTCAGACCATTTGTGCTCCCTTTTGAAACATAAAGTCAGGCTATTGTAGGAGGGAACGAGGTCATCTAGTAATGTAGAGAACTGTTGCGTTACTTTTTTTTGTAATCGATTAATTTGTTGAAAGGATTCTTGGCTAATAGGATTGGGTAATTCTAT
>DDPN01000134.1:0-1244 GCA_002342205.1 Chitinophagaceae bacterium UBA2467
GTATCGTAAACCACCTCTAAGTTGGATAGGATTATTTTGTCTTCTTCTGGGAGGCGTTTTACAAATTGCTTAGTGTATCTGTATATTTTTCTGTCATACACTTTCTTAGTATCCTTTCTGCCGTCATATTGGATGGATTTTTGACTTCTGCATGATGTTATTAGGGTCAGACAAAGTAGAAGCAGTAAGTATTTGTACATTAATGAGCTTTTTATATAGATTGCTCAAACGGTATTGCTCAATTCTTTATTATGATCATTTCCCAAAAATATATGGGTGATGCAGACTTAAATCAATGATTGACAAAGAAAAAGCCATCATTTCTGATGGCTTGTCCAGTGTGGCTCCCCCTGCTGGACTTGAACCAGCGACCCTCTGATTAACAGTCAGATGCTCTAACCAACTGAGCTAAGGAGGAGTGTCTGTTCGACATTCCGCTTTTGAAGCAAGGCTCCAATTGCGGGGGGCAAAAATAAGGATTTTCGGGAAGTTGAAAACAGAAAATGAGTCATTTTGATCCCTCTTTTCGGATCCCCAAAAAGAGCCCTTCTGGCCTGACTTCTAAAGGGTATACCCGCATGTCATAGCCTTGGCCGGTACAGTTTCGACCATTGGATAAGCAGAACTTATAATGATGAAGAGGGCAAACAACATTCCCCTTACTATCTATATATCCTTCTTTTAGGGGGGCGCCGGCATGGGGACAAAGGGCTTGAAACGCCATCCATTTTTCTTGCCACTTTGTAATACATATTTTTCTCTCAGCTATGTTGACTTCCACAATCTCGGTTCCTTTTGATATAATGGATTCGGGATCGGCGCTAATCAAGTGCCATTCAAATTCCCTCGGTATAGGACTCATAAGAATGGTAGCCAGTTTTGTAGGGGTAGCGTTTAATATATAATGCGCGAACCTGTTGAAGTAAGTTAGCTCGCAGTCCGTCAATTTCTCTTTTTTGAGTGGCAGAAACAAATACACATGTTGCACCTGTTTCGTTTTCCCATCTTTTTTTAAGATCTTTTAGAATGGTTTGTTTGACATCTTCTTCCAGCCACTGATCAAACGTACGCTCTTCATACAAATCCATTTTATTGAAGACAGTGATGATCGGTTTTTCTGCGCAACCTAATTCAGCAAGTGTAGTATTGACCACTTTCATTTGGTCTTCATAATTAGGATGTGAGATGTCAACAACATGTAAAAGAATATCACTTTCTTTTACTTCATCTAATGTGCTTTTAAA
>DDPN01000134.1:1280-3089 GCA_002342205.1 Chitinophagaceae bacterium UBA2467
TCAAACACAACTTTACTAGTGGTAGTATCAAGTGTAGCGAATAATTTATTTTCTGCAAACACATCACGTTTGCTGAGAATGTTCATTATAGTAGACTTGCCTACATTGGTATAGCCCACTAACGCAACACGTATAAATTCTCCTCGTTCTTTTCGCTGCGTATACGCTTGTTTATCTATTTCTGCCAATCGTTTGCGTAACAATGAAATCTTATCACGAACAATTCGTCGGTCTGTTTCAATTTCTGTTTCACCGGGACCACGGGTACCAATGCCTCCTCCTAATCGCTCAAGGTGTTTCCACATTCCTCGCAAGCGTGGTAATATATATTGGTATTGCGCCAGTTCTACCTGCGCTTTGGCTTGTGCAGTTTTAGCACGTCTTGCAAAAATGTCCAAAATCAAATCACTTCGGTCAATCGTTTTTACATTGATGACCTTTTCGATATTGTTGATTTGTGCGCCACTTAGTTCATCGTCAAAAATTACAACGCGAATATTTTTCCCCGCTACGAATTGTGCAATCTCCTCGAGCTTGCCTTTTCCTACAAATGTTTTACTGTCGGGATGTTGTAATTTCTGTGTAAATGTTTTGACGGTAACTGCGCCAGCTGTACTTGCTAAAAATGCAAGTTCATCCAAGTATTCATTCACTTGTGTCTCAGTCTGGTCTTTTTGTATAACTCCGACTAAAACGGCTCTCTCTTCTTGTTCAATCTTATTCCGCTTATCGATCATACTCGCAACATCAAAGTCCGCTCAGCATCAGACCTACTGTAAAGGGTCTGGCGGTTGGTCCCGTTCCATCTTTCAATGTAGGATTAAGCTGATAGCTAGAGAACACGGAGAATTTTCCATAGCCCACTCGGAATGTGCCTACAAAGCGTGTTTTATTAATAAATTTTGTGCTGGTCTCTTTCATTGAGTAATCATTTATCAGATTACCATTTCTATTTTGCAGCGTAACGTTTCTGGTATGTGCATTGAGTAAAGCACCAACGCGAACGCCTAATCCAAATTTTAACCCTTTTCCATTTTCAGGGTCTGCTGTGTAACGTAATTCTAGAGGAACCTCGGCAAAACTTGTAGCGAGCTTTGTCTTTTTAAAATGATTGGTGTCGCGCACATTTGTGAATGGCATAACTGCCCCTAGTTCTTTAATTCCCACCTTCACTTTTGAAAATTGTAGATGATCTGTGCCTATACCTACTCCCACGCCAATACTCATATTGGGACTTCCTTTAAAGGGGTAGTCAAACATGAAATACACATTGAAACTTTTTGAAAACTTACCCATCGCAATGGTATCGGGAACCCCGTTCCAAGAAGTATGACCAAGCTGTATAACCAAGTGGTCGCTGGGACGATTAGAAAGGTCTACTTTCTTTTTTGTAGTTGGTTTTTCTTGTGCCTGGATTCCAAATTGAAAGGAAAGAAAGGTAAGAGCGAGAAGTAAGAATTTTCTCATTAAATATAATTATTTGATAATCAATATTTTGTATAAAAGTGGACCCTGTTGGGATCGAACCAACGACCCTCTGATTATGAGTCAGATGCTCTAACCGTCTGAGCTAAGGGTCCGAGGCAGCAAAAGTAATTAAAAGATGACACAACTGGGTCTGTAAAACTAGGTTGTGGGCTTAATTTAGAGTATGACTAATAACAAATTAACGTTCTTTTCTATTCTACCACTGCTATTAAGTATGGTTGTTTTGAGCGGATGCCAACAAAAAAACCAAGTGCCGGTTACTACCATTGCCTTTGGTTCATGCGCCAATCAAGATATTCCTCAGCCAATCTTAGGGGTTGC
>DDPN01000134.1:3135-3593 GCA_002342205.1 Chitinophagaceae bacterium UBA2467
ACAGACAATATGGATACGCTCAAAGCAAAATATGTGCGATGGGCAGCTCAACCTTATTTTCAAAAACTAAAACAGTCAACTCGTTTTTTGGCAACCTGGGATGATCATGATTTTGGAAGAAATGATGCAGGCCGACATTATCCATTCAAGAAAGAATCGAAAGAAATTTTCTTGAACTTTTTTGAAGAGCCTGTAACGAGTGAGCGAAGAAAACATGAAGGTATTTATCACGACGAGTATATTCAAGTAAAGGGGAGGACAATTCAACTTGTGTTATTGGACAATCGAACTTTCAGAGACGATTTACGATTATATGACAGTACGGCTACGACTCCTCGATCCCGCTATTTTTATACGTTAGACTATAGTATACATGAAACGCCCGACAGTACCATTCTCGGTTCTGCACAATGGAAGTGGCTGGAGTCTGTTTTAAAAAAGCCTGCTGACATTCGGTT
>DDPN01000134.1:3608-5294 GCA_002342205.1 Chitinophagaceae bacterium UBA2467
ATGATTTCGTTGATTCAAAAAACAAAAGCGAATGGAGTTGTTTTTTTGACAGGGGATGTTCATTATGGAGAAATTTCTCGATTGAATGTGCCTGCTGGTTATCCGATATATGATATTACTTCCAGTGGAATTACTTCGACCTGGAGTTTTGCAACTCCCAACGCAAATCGTATTGAGGGGCCCATCATGGATAATAATATTGGTTTGCTGACGATTCGTTGGGAAAAAGATCCAGTGTTAGATATGCAGCTGATCGATGCTGCTAATAATAGCAGAGTTCAATACTCCGTTCGATTAAGTGAAATTTCATTTAAATGAAACAAAAAAAATACAAGCAACTTATTGGTGTGGCGCTTTGCATATTAATGCTGACCGCTTGCTCCCTAACAAAAAAATCTGCAATGTCTTTTTCTTCTAATGCTGTTATTGCACACCGGGGTGCTTTTAAGAAAAATAATTTTCCTGAAAACTCGATTGCTTCTTTGCAAGAGGCCATTCGATTAGGTTGTACAGGATCTGAGTTTGATGTGCGTATGACCGCTGACTCTGTTTTGGTAATTAGTCATGATCCAATTCATGATGGGTTAGCAATTGAGAGCAGTACGTATGAAGCTTTAAAAAAATTGCCATTAAAAAACGGGGAAGAATTACCAACGCTAAAGCAGTATTTGTTAGCTGGTAAAAAGAATAATTCTACTACTCGGTTGGTGCTTGAAATAAAACCTTCGCCCGCAGGTAAAGAGCGGGGACAGTTGATTGCAGAAAAAGTAGTGGAGATGGTTCGGCAGTGTGGAGTAGAGCGGATCACAGAATACATCAGTTTTGACTTTGCAATACTGAAAAAAGTTCAGTCTTTACAGCCGTCTGCGCTCACGCATTATTTGAATGGAGAAAAATCACCCGATGAAATAAAAAAAGAGGGAATCAGCGGGATTGATTATAATATTTCTGTGTACCGAAAAAATCCTGATTGGATCAAGCAAGCAAAAGCGCTTGGACTTATTTTAAATGTTTGGACGGTTAACGATCCAGATCAACTGGATTGGTGTATCAATCAGTCTTTTGATTTCATCACAACGAATGAGCCGGAATACTTGCTGGAGCGACTAAAGAAATAAGACACACTTAATTGCTAGTATTAATTCCATCTATGGTCATTAGGTGGTCAAACAGATTCATCTCAGAGGGGATTTCAATTTTTTTACGCAATCGGTATCTGCTTATTTCTACACCTCTTACGGAGATATTCATTAATTGAGCAATCTCTTTACTGCTCAAATTCATTCGTAAGTAAATGCAAAGCTTAACCTCATTTGCAGTAAGGTTGGTATATTTTTTCTTTAGCGATACTACAAAGTCGCTGTGTACTTTATCAAAGTGTTTTGCAAAGGCATCCCATTCCTGATCAACTTTGTCTTCATCGGACACAGACTTTATCACTTTTTTTATTTCCTGAATAGCAACTTTGTTGTCAATGTTTTTTAAGGCATGAGACAACTCGTCTTTTATTTTTGATAATAATTCCCCTTTTTTAACCAGATGCATTGTAGAGGATGCCAATTCCGAGTTTTTGAAATTAATCTCTGCTTCTAGTTTCTCGTTTTGTAAAGAAACAATTTCATTCTGCGCCTTGTTTCTCTCTAATTCGTGGATATAAAGAAGTCGCTTTTTTTCTTCTTCAATTCT
>DDPN01000134.1:5346-6589 GCA_002342205.1 Chitinophagaceae bacterium UBA2467
CCAGCAATCAGTAAAATATATAACGCATATGCCCAGCTCGTTCGATACCACGGTGGTAATACAGTAAAGGAATAGGTGGTAATTGATGATTCATTTCCTAGATTATTCCTTGTCTTTACTTCAAATACATATTTCCCTTCGGGTAGATTTGTGTATTCTTTTTCTGTTTTGTCTGTCCAAGGTGACCAGGCATTTTCAAAGCCCTTGAGACGATAAGAGTATTCAAGCCTTGATTGCTGTCCAAACAGAATCGACGAGTAATTGATTCGAATTGTTTTCCAATTACTTCCAAAGGCGGGTTTATACGAATATGAGCCAGGTTTTCCAATTTCTCCAAACCCACCATATATTAAGCTATCGTTTTTATTAGTAATCGTCAAACTTCTGATTTCTACTTTTAGGGGTCTGATATTTTCTTTATACTTTAAGTAATTAACATGGAAGATTCCCTTTTCTCCACTAATAAAAATATTTTGCTCATCAAGTGGCAGAATTGATTCAAACCCACTGAGAATTTTATTTGCTAATTCTGGCAAAAAGGTAATTGTATTGTCGGATGCGTTTATTACTCCGACAGTTTTATCTTGAACAAACCAATAGTTGCCATTATTGTCTTTGTTAATATATCGCGTTCCTTTTCTGCCAATCGTTTTTTCAAATTGGGGGTGTGGAATAAACTTGTCTTTGTTTGGCAAGTACTTGTAGATTCCATTTTCTGTGGCTAAAACTATTTCTTGGTTTAAGAGATACACCTGGTTGTTTAGAAGTGCGGGTACTCCATTTTCAATTGCATATCTTTTGATTTTGTATGCACTATCTGTATGGGATATTCGAAAAACGCCATGATAGGGATGAGAGACCCAGAGATTTCCAAACGCATCAGCTACCAAATAGCGTGAAGATTCTTCGAATGAAGGAACAGTAGAGAACGGGATAAGCTGTGTGGTTGTTTTTTCAAAAATGGAAATGCCTTGATAATTACCAATGGCTACTAGCGGCTTGTTTGTTTGATTGGTAATGGGTACAAAATTCCAGTTACCTGGTTTCTTATTGAATGACACTGCATTATTGCCTTGCAATACAAATCCTCCCTCGTGATGCCCAATTAATAATTTATTATCTAAAACAGAGAGGTTCCATACCTGTCCATCTGTGTTTGTAATTTTTTTGAAATTTCCTATTGAATAGCTTTTGTCAGGTAGATTTTGTAAAGTGCTAGAATAAAGACCACTGGATGTGCCTA
>DDPN01000014.1:0-1236 GCA_002342205.1 Chitinophagaceae bacterium UBA2467
CCCGGGGTACCATAAAACCCTGTGGCGGGGGCTAACATCAGTGTTTGATTATTGTACGAAAATGACTCCAATAACCATTGACAGAATTTGTCACTATCATCGATTGGTAATTTGGCAATTGCATAAAAGGCGCCACCTGGGTTGGGACAGAATACGCCTGGGATTTTATTCAATCGACTAACTAATAAATCTCTTCGTTGTTGGTATTCTTTCTTGGGTGCATCAAAGAAGTTGTCTGGAAGATCCACGGCTGCCTCTGCTAACAATTGAGCTAGTCCTGGAGGACTCAAACGGGCTTGTGCAAATTTCATAGCCGCATCATAAACGGTTGCATTACGGGTAATAAAGGCCCCAATCCTTGCTCCACAGGCGCTATATCTTTTCGATATAGTATCCATCACAATCACTTGTTCCTCTAATCCTTTTAATTCAAGTGCACTCATTGCTCTTCCCTGGTATGAAAATTCTCGGTACGCTTCATCGCTAAATAAATAGAGATCATGTTTTAAGCATAAGTTTCCTAGTGCTTCCATCTCTTCTTTACTATAGAGATAGCCAGTTGGATTATTAGGATTGCAAATCAGAATTGCTTTTGTTTTTGGAGAGATCACTTTCTCAAAATCTGCAATAGGAGGCAGGGCAAACCCTGATTCAATAGTTGAAGTAATGGGGACTACTTTAACTCCGGCTGCGCAGGCAAATCCGTTATAGTTTGCATAGAAGGGCTCAGGAACAATCACCTCGTCGCCAGGATTTAAACAAGTAAAAAACCCAAATAAAATAGCTTCACTACCGCCCGTAGTAATAATGATCTGCTGTGGGGTAAGTGAGATGCCAGATTTGGCGTAATACTGCACCAGTTTTTTTCTATACGATTCATTCCCCGCACTGTGGCTATATTCCAATACCGGGATGTTTGCATTTTTGACTGCATCTAAAATTGCAGGAGGTGTTTCAATGTCTGGCTGACCAATGTTTAGATGAAATACTGTTATACCTTTCTTTTTCGCAGCTTCAGCGAAGGGTACTAATTTTCGGATGGGTGAGGGAGGCATTTGCTCCCCCCTGATTGATAGGGATGGCATTTTGCAAAGGTAATTATCTCTCCCTCGAATTAGGTTACATTTGCGCGTGACTTTTAAAAGGGTGTTGAATAAATATTACTTGCTATCTCTGTTAGCGGCTAGCTTGCTTGTAACTACTAAAAGTGTTTTTGCGCAACTATGTACAGGTAGC
>DDPN01000014.1:1322-2245 GCA_002342205.1 Chitinophagaceae bacterium UBA2467
TCTTCGTGTGGCAGACAGTGGCACTCTGTTGCTACCGATCATACAGGAGGAGGTGCTTTTATGATGGTGAATGCTTCCAATAATCCTGGTGATTTCTTTTTACAAACGGTGTCAAATCTTTGCCCAAACACCACTTACGAATTTTCAGCATGGGTGTTGAATGTTGTTAATAATCCTGGCCTTATTAAGCCTAACCTTACGTTCAAAGTAGAAACAACCGGAGGCGTAATTCTCAATCAATATGCAACGGGTGATATTGGAGTGGCACCTCAGGCTACCTGGGAACAGGTTGGATTCTTTTTTACAACGGGTTCTACCAGCAGCAGTGTCGTGTTGAGAATTACCAATAATGCACCTGGGGGAAATGGAAATGATTTGGCGCTCGACGATATAACATTTCGTCCATGTGGGCCTACTATTCGTTCTGTTGCACCACCGGGTTTTGACACTGTCCGAATTTGCGAATATCAACAGCAGCCCATCCGTTACCAGGCAACTGTTTCAACAGGGTATTCCTCACCTGCCTACCAGTGGCAAGTGAGTGTAGATACTGGAAGAACATGGGTTGATATACTTGGTGCAACGGGGTTGCAGTACAATCGTAATCCAAGCTTGCCTGGTCACTATTCATATCGTATCACCGTTGCTGAATCCAGTTTACTTGGTATAGCAACGTGTCGCATTGCATCAAATGTTCATGTAGCTGATGTTTACCCTAAGCCCCTCATTAATGCTGGCCCTGACCGAACGATGTTTGCTGGGCGTTCTATTCAAATTGGCGCTACCTCAGATGGAATGGTGGGTAATCTTTATCAATGGGATCCTTCTCTTTATCTCAGTGATGCAACGGTATTAAATCCTATTGCAACTCCACCATTGACACAGACCTACACCGTACAAGTAACTTCTGCAAAAAATTGTAT
>DDPN01000014.1:2294-10019 GCA_002342205.1 Chitinophagaceae bacterium UBA2467
TTGGACTATTCCAAATTTAGACCTCGCTGATGGAACACAAGTATACGTTTTTGACCGTACCGGTTTGCTAGTATTTACTGCATCCGGTTCCACTGTTAATTGGGATGGTAATTTTAAGGGAATCCCTTTGCAAACGGGTGTTTTCATTTTTATGATCAAATACCCGGATGGGTTTATACAAAAGGGGAAGCTTACACTAATCCGCTAGCAAATAAAAAAACCTCCCTAAGGAGGTTTTGTCAAGACTATTTGGAATCTATTAAGATTTTTTTACAGGGGCAGCTTTTGGAGCTTGTTTCTGTAATTCAGCAAAGGCTTCAGTACTCAATACCTCACCAGTGATCTTTACAGTTTTCACCTCGTCAATACCTGCAAACTTGATATTTACATCTTTTGTAAACGGAGCAACAGCAGCTGCATTGTATTGAACTTTCAGCTTCGCAGTTGTGCCTGGCTGAATAGGCTCAGTGATACGCTCAGGAGTTGTGCAGCCACAACTAGCCCAGCTGTTCTCTACCACAAGAGGCTTATCGCTGATATTTTTAATTTCAAAAGAGTAGGTGACAGGTTCGCCTTGTTTGATTTTCCCGAAATCATACTTTTCGGTATTCATTTTAACAACGGCATCTACTTTGGTTTGTGCAACGACTGCCAGAGAGAAAAAGCTGAGCAGGGCACCAAATAATATTGTTTTCATTTTGAAAGAGATTTAAAACAAATGTAACTAAAAAAATGCCTGCATTCCAGCCTTTTGGGTGGTTAGTTTCGTTTTTTAGCATTTTGCTAACCCCCAGGGATTCTCCCTATTTTTGCCCCCATGGAAGCTACAATGAGCCAGGAAAAGTTGTCTTTTGAGCTTTTTAAATCCAGCGTGCTTCGCGACTACCGCATTGCTTGCCTGAGCCGGGAAATTAGCTTATTAGGGCGTAAAGAGGTACTGGGTGGAAAGGCCAAGTTTGGCATTTTTGGGGATGGGAAAGAAGTGGCACAGGTTGCCATGGCAAAGTTTTTCAAACCCGGGGATTTTCGCAGCGGCTACTACCGTGATCAAACCTTTGTGTTAGCTGCAGAAATGGGTACCGGCGAACAATTATTTGCCCAACTTTATGCTGATGCTGATGCAGGACGTGAGCCATTTAGTGGCGGTCGTCAGATGAATAATTTTTTTGCTACACCATTCATAGATGGCACGGGGGAGTGGCTTAATCTTACTAAAACAAAAAATAGTTCCAGCGACATAGCTCCTACTGCAGCGCAAATGCCTCGTGCACTGGGTTTGGCACATGCATCTCGCATTTTTAGAGAGTTGAAAGAGTTGCAACCATTATCCCATCTTTCTCATGAGGGTAATGAGGTTTGTTTTGCTACCATTGGTGACGCTTCTACGAGCGAGGGCCATTTTTGGGAGACGATAAATGCAGCAGCAGTTTTACAGGTTCCCTTGGCTGTTTTTGTGTGGGATGACGGATATGGTATTTCTGTTCCCAAACAATATCAAACTGCAAAAGGGTCTATTTCTGCCGCTTTGGAGGGCATGCAACGCACAGAAGAGGAAACAGGTATTCAGATTTACAAAGTAAAAGGGTGGGACTATGCAGGTATGTGTGAGGCCTTTGAAGAAGGCATCAGTCTTGCTAGAGAAAAACACATCCCCGTATTGTTTCATGTTGAGGAGATCACTCAGCCACAGGGACATTCTACGTCTGGAAGTCATGAACGCTACAAATCATCCGAGCGATTAAATTGGGAAAAGGAATGGGATGGGTTAGTAAAAATGAAAGAATGGCTTCTTTCGAACGGGTTAGCGTCTACTTCCGAATTAGATGAGATTGCCACACAAGCAAGAGAAGATGCAAAAGCCTTCCGTGATAAAGCTTGGACAGAATATGTGGAGCCTTTACGCCAGTTATCAAATCATACAGCAACCTTACTCAGAGATACAGCTGCAGCTGTTACACATAAGCAAAAAGAATTGGATGCACTCGCTAACGAGTTAGACAGTATTCGTAATCCCTTACGTAGAGATATTCTTCGCATATTATATCGGGCTATTCAGCATTGCGGTGACATAGAGGCTGCATCCTCGATACAGGAGTTTTATCAGAGTCTTAAATTAGAAGGACAACGTATCTATAATTCTTACCTGTACGACGAAGGACCAAAGAGTGCCTTGAAAGTAAATGCAGTTGCACCCCAATTTATGGAGGAGGCCCCCCTTGTAAATGGCTTTGAGATCATCAATCGTTTTTTTGACGCACAATTCAAGGCTAATCCAAAACTAGTCGCATTTGGAGAAGATTTGGGACAAATTGGAGATGTGAACCAGGGCTTCAGTGGATTACAAGAGAAGTTTGGTAAAACTCGAATTTTTGATACAGGCATACGTGAGTTGACAATAATGGGAAGTGGTATAGGACTTGCCATGAGAGGACTTCGTCCCATTGCAGAAATTCAATATTTGGATTATCTGTTATATGGTTTACAACCATTGAGTGATGACGTGTCCACTTTGCAATACAGAACCTGTGGCAAACAGGCTTGTCCTATCATTGTTCGAACTCGTGGCCATCGTTTGGAAGGTATCTGGCATAGTGGTTCGCCAATGGGAATGATCATTAATGCACTACGTGGAATGCATATTTGTGTTCCTCGCAATATGACACAGGCGATTGGAATGTATAACACTTTGCTGCAAAGCAATGATCCGGGTTTAGTAATTGAATGTCTGAATGGCTATCGACTTAAAGAAAAGCTCCCCACTAATTTATTAGAGTTTTCAGTGCCACTAGGAGTGCCAGAAATTATAAAAGAAGGAACGGATATAACCATAGTCTCCTATGGATCTACCCTTCGTGTTATTCAAGAAGCAGCTCAATCCCTTGAGCTTTCTGGAATCAGTTGTGAGATTGTGGATGTGCAAACCTTAGTTCCCTTCGATCTTCCTCAGCTTACAGTCCAATCGTTGCAAAAAACAAATCGTATTTTATTTGTTGACGAGGATGTTCCGGGTGGAGCAGCGGCTTATTTATTCAATAAAGTAATGGAAGAACAAGGCGGATATCGTTATCTGGATGTAGCTCCACGTACGCTCACCGCAAAAGCACATCGTCCTGCCTATGGAAGTGACGGAGATTATTTCAGTAAACCCAATGCCGAAGAAATAGAGGAAGTGGTTCGTGAAATGATGCGTGAGTGAGTTAGCGCTTAGGCCATATTGTGAAAAACCTTTTGCACATCATCATCCTGTTCTAGTTTTTCAATCAGTTTACTCACTTCTTCTGCTTGCGTATCAGATACAGGAACTGTTACAGTTGGTATCCATTCAACTTCTGCACTCAAAGGAGTAATCGAGCGATCTTCCAGTGCCTTTTGCATATTTCCAAAATCAGTAAATCCGCAACGAATCACAACAATCTCTTCGCCATTTTCTCCAGTACTTTCACCTAGTTCCTCAAGGCCAAAATCAATTAGCTCCAATTCCAGGTCTTCTGTATTGACACCTTCAGGTTTTAATTTGAAGACCCCCATTTTTTTAAATTGGAATGCAACGCTTCCGCTATTGCCCAGGCTTCCTCCTCCTTTATTGAAATGCGATTTTACATTCGCTACCGTACGAACGTGGTTGTCGGTGGCGGTCTCTACTAGAATGGCTACTCCATGAGGGGCATATCCCTCGTAAAGGATCTCATCATAATTGGCCATCTCTTTGCCCAGCGCCCGCTTGATGGCTGCTTCTACACGGTCCTTGGGCATGTTTACGCTCTTGGCGTTTTGCATGCACCTGCGAAGGGCAGGGTTGGTGTTGGGGTCTGTTCCGCCTGCTTTTACGGCAATAACAATCTCTTTACCAATTCGGGTAAACTGCTTGGCCATGCGGTCCCAGCGGGCGAACATGGTCGATTTGCGAACTTCAAAAATACGTCCCATGAAAATTCATTCAGGGCTGCAAGCTACTACATCTTTAGCTTTTTAGCTTACTATGATGGCGGCTATATGTAAAATAAACTACCAAGCCTATAAGCATCCAGATAAAGGCCACTTTTAAGGTTTGTTGATCCAAACCAACTATCATAGCAGTACAGATAATAGCACCAAGGCTACATACAACCGGTACAGCCGGAGTTTTGAATGGTCTTTCTATTTGAGGCGATTTAACGCGTAAAATCCATACGCCAATACTAACTAGTACAAAGGCAAAAAGCGTTCCAAAGCTGGTTAAATCTCCTGCTACATGCCCGGGAACGAAAGCAGCAAAGGCACCCACAAAAACGAACAAGATCCAGTTGGCTTTATAGGGAGTTTTGAATTTTGGATGTAAGTCGCCAAATGCTTTTGGAATCAATCCATCGTTACTCATCGTATAAAAAATACGACTCTGTCCCATGAGCATCACCAAAATCACAGATGAAAAACCAGCCAGAATTGCAATAGTAACGGCATTCGCTAACCACTGATAATTGGTCATGTAAGTACTAATGGCATAAGCAACTGATGCTTCACGTCCTTTTTCAGGATCCACGAAATCTGTCCATGGTGCTACTCCTGTTAATACATGCCCAAACAAAATGTATAAAATTGTACATACCACCAAAGAGCCTAATATACCAATTGGCATATCTCTTTTTGGATTCTTTGCTTCTTGCGCAGCAGTACTAACAGCATCAAATCCGATAAAAGCAAAAAACACAATAGCGGCTCCACCTAAAACACCACCCCAGCCATGCTTATTCCAACCACTATAATCTGCAATTACCTTACCTGCTTGGTCTGTAATAGCAGCTGTTCCTTCTGGTATTAAATAAGGAGTGTGGTTTTCGGGTTTAATGAATTGCCATCCGATTGCAATGAATAAAATAACGATTGCAACCTTGATAAAAACGATAATAGCATTTACAAACGCTGACTCTTGAGTGCCTTTTATCAATAAAAGTGTAAGCGCTAACAAGATGATTAAAGCAGGAGCATTCATGATTCCTTGGTGGAATACACCAGCGGAGTCAGTGAAACTTTCAAAGGGGGAGTGGCACCATTCATAGGGTATCGATCCGCCAAGTAGTTTATTTAAATATTCGCTCCAGGCAATAGAAACAGTAGCAGCCCCTAGCGCATACTCCATAATCAATGCCCATCCAATAATCCAGGCGACCAATTCTCCCATAGTTACATACGAATAAGCATAGGCGCTTCCTGCAATGGGAATCATGGAAGCAAACTCAGCATAGCAAAGCCCTGCAAAGGCACAACCGATTGCAGCAACTATAAATGAAAGGGTAACAGCTGGTCCTGCAGCTTGACCAGCAGCAGCAGCGGTACGTACAAACAAACCTGCACCGATTATGGCACCAATTCCAAGGGCAATCAAGTTGCCAGCACCCAAGGTTCTTTTGAGTCCTTTTTCACTATCGGCGGCCTGCGCCAGAATTACATCTAATGACTTTTTTGCAAACAAGCTCATGCGTTGGTTTTTTAGGAGTCCTAAGATAAGTAATGGATTATTAACAGCTTATTTTTTGTCAATAAACCTATTTTTTTTGTTGGGCCAAAGCTAGGTAGTATAGAGGAATACCCAATAACACGATAATCAGGCCTGGCCAGGTGAATTCGGGTTTATAGATGATAAGAAGAATGCAAAAGGCAGCCCCCATCACGATGTAAAGTGCAGGTAAAAATGGGTACCCAAATGCTTTGTAGGGTCTTTCCATCTGAGGTTGCTTTTTCCGAAGAATGAAAATGCCTGCAATAGTCAGCATGTAAAAGAGAACAACCACAAAGGAAATCATATCCAAAAGTTGGCCATATTTTCCACTCAAACTCCAAATCGCTGCCACAATACATTGTACCCAAAGGGCAACTTGTGGTACTGATTTATTATTCAACGTTCCGGCTTGTTTGAAAAAGAGACCATCTTTAGCCATGGTGTAATAGACGCGTGCGCCTGCCATGATTAAGCCATTGTTGCAACCAAATGTGGAAACCATGATTAATACAGCAATAAGAGTAGTTCCAAATGAAGGAAAAATCACATTGGCTGCAGCCACTGCTACTCGGTCATCAGCAGGAAATGCTAATTCGTTCAATGGAAGCACATGCAAGTACATAAGATTAGCAGAAACATAAATAATGGTAACAATCAATGTACCTAAGAATAGACTTAAGCCAATGTTGCGTTGCGGGTTTTTCATTTCTCCAGCAATAAAAGTCACATTATTCCACGCGTCACTGCTAAATATTGATCCTACCATTGAAGCTGCAATCGCACCCAATAATGCTGCGCCGCCAATTGGAGTCCAGTTTCCAGGAGAAAGTGCGCCTTGCGCATCTTTCAAACCATTATTTTGAGCTGCTTGAAATCCTGTTTGCCAATTTTGTGCCCAGTAGCTTTCTTTCACTAATAAAAATCCAAATACAATCAGACCAAACAGTGCCAGTAATTTGGCGCTAGTAAAAACAGTTTGAATCAATTTACCTTCTTTTACACCGCGCGAGTTGACTACGGTTAAAAGTATAATTATGAAAATGGCCACTAATTGTCCGGAATAAACTTTTGTAATGCCGGCATCAAATAAAAAATAATTATTCCCAAGCTCCGGAACCAGATAGGCTAAGAATTTTGAAAAGGCAACTCCTACAGCAGCAATGGTTGCTGTTTGGATTACTGCAAAAAAGCTCCACCCATATAAAAATCCCATGAGTGGACTATAGGCCTCTTTTAAATAAACATACTGACCGCCTGCTTTTGGATACATGCCGCTCAGTTCTCCATAGCTGACTGCGGCAGTTAGTGTCATGAATCCTGTCAATAGCCAGACAGCTATTAGCCATCCGGCACTTCCTGTATTTCTGGTGATATCTGCACTTACGATAAAAATACCCGAGCCAATCATGGAGCCAGCTACAATCATAGTGCCATCCAATAGTCCCAAGGTAGGTTTGAAAGAAGGGGTTGACATACGGCTACAATTTTGTCAGTAAGATAAGGAATTCCACAAGTGAATTGGTATTTTTTGCTACTTGGTAAATTTCTGATTGCGGCTTTTTTTACCGATTTTCGAACTCCTACCTACACAAACGAATTGCCATGAATAAAAAAAACCGACTCACGCAATATATTTTGTTAGCAATGGTGCTAGGCGTTCTGGTTGGATATGCGGTGCATGAAAATGCTTCGCCAGCGTTCATAAAAAGTTTTTCTACGCAGATTAAATTATTGGGAAAAATATTTATTCGGTTGGTGCAGATGATTATTGCACCCCTTGTGTTTTCAACTTTGGTAGTAGGGATTGCTAAGTTAGGCGACTTGAAAGCAGTAGGTCGTGTAGGAGGAAAATCTATGTTGTGGTTTATCACAGCCTCTCTGGTTTCCTTGGGAATTGGATTGCTGCTTGTAAATATTTTACAGCCAGGATCTTTTATCAATCTTTCTCAGGCTGATAATGAAGGAGTCAAAGATTTGCTTACTAAAAAGCAGGAGTTTTCATTAGAAAAGTTTGTTGAACATGTGATCCCTCGAAGTTTTATCGAAGCGATGGCTACAAATGAGGTGTTACAGTTAGTTGTATTCTCACTTTTTTTTGGCGTGGCAACTACCGCAATGGGGGACTACGCAAAGCCTGTCATTAAAGCATTAGATGCTGTGTCCCATATCATTCTTAAAATGGTAGGCTATGTAATGCAATTTGCTCCTTATGGTGTCTTTGGTTCATTAGCTGCTGTTGTAGCCTCAAA
>DDPN01000062.1:0-913 GCA_002342205.1 Chitinophagaceae bacterium UBA2467
ATGTAGTGGATCCCTTCAAAGGAATGCCCATTATTTCACAGGTGAATTTGGATCGACTTAACAATCAGAATGATCCACAGCCGGATGGAATTTTTGACTTTATAGAAGGATATACTGTGATTTCTTCTCAAAGTCGGATCATCTTTCCTGTGTTGGAACCATTCGGACATGATTTGGATTATTTGTATCGTGATATTGCAACGCGTAAAAAGTATCTCTATTATCCACTTTACGATACAATCAAGGCCATCGCACAGACCTACGCAAACTTGAATCGTTTTCGCATTGCCGGACGTTCTCGCTCTGCTGGATTTGGTTCTAGTGGCTCATCAATGGGCCCTGGTGGTATGCCTGGGCAAGGCGGGGCTAGCGAGTACCAATTAGGCTATAATATTCCGCGTGGATCTGTTACGGTTACTGCTGGAGGACAAGTACTGGTTGAAAATGTCGATTACGAAATCAATTATGATCTGGGCACTTTGCGTGTGGTTAACCAGTCCATTATCAATTCTGGTGTGCCTGTTAATATCAACTACGAGAATAACCAGGCATTCGGTTTTCAACAGCGAAATTTCTTAGGCGTACGCTTAGACTATTTAGCAAGTAAACGACTCACACTTGGAGGTACGATTGTCAAGTTAGGGGAACGTCCCTTTTTTATCAAACAATCTTATGGTGAAGATCCGATTCGTAACACGATGTACGGTATCGACGTGGATTATCGAAATGATCTTCCTCGTTTGACTAAGTTTTTAGATCGACTACCATTTTACTCCAGCAAAACTGTTTCTTCAATCACCTCTTATGCAGAGGCAGCAATTTTACAGCCCGGACATGCTAAGCAGATCAATGCAACAAATTACGATGGATCTCGTCAGCGCACAGGACAAGTTTATGTAGATGATTTTGAAGG
>DDPN01000062.1:1041-16647 GCA_002342205.1 Chitinophagaceae bacterium UBA2467
TGGTACAATATTGAACCTGTTTTGCAGGAACGCAGAAGTGTAAATAATCCGATTAGCGACCTTAATGAGTTGTCAGATCCTCGTGTGCGTCAGGTTTTGCAACGTGAAATTTTTCCTCGTCGTAGTACACAATTTGGAGAGGGACTGCTCACTACTTTTGATTTAGCTTTTTATCCTAAAGACAAAGGGCCCTATAATTACGAAGCAGATCCTGCACGCATTGATGCAACAGGTCGGTTAAGAAATCCAAGAAATGCCTGGGGCGGATTGATGCGTAACATTGACCAGACTGATTTTGAAACGGGCAATATCGAATTCATTGAGTTCTGGATGCAGGATCCTTTTCTGAACAATGCCACCAACCGTAACGGGGGTCAACTCTACTTTAATCTGGGAAATATTTCTGAAGATGTACTTCGTGACGGAAAACGTCAATACGAAAACGGGTTGGCTACGCCTACCAATAATGCAAGGGAAGATAGTTCAACTGTTTGGGGAAGAGTGCCGGCCATTCCACTGCAGGTCACTAATGCATTCAGTAATACGCCGACCGATCGTCAATACCAGGATGTTGGTTTTGATGGATTAACGGATGAAGAAGAGCAGCAAAAATTTAGCAGTTATCTTAATTTGCTTCGTACCAATTTTGGTGCAGGCTCTGCTGTATATCAACAAGCACTCCGCGATCCTTCGGGTGATAATTTCAAGCCTTACCGAGATAATAGTTTTGATCAGGAAAATGCAGGTATTCTACGTCGCTATAAGAATATCAACAATCCTCACGGTAATTCACCCATAGCTGGTAACAATACGCAGTTCGTCAGTGCCTTTACACAGTATCCGGATGCAGAGGAGCTCAATCGGGATAACACCATGAATGAAGCGGAGGAATATTTCCAATATCGTGTGGACATTTTACCAAACATGGGGACGGGTACAAACTTTATCACAGATATTCGAACTCCTACGGTTACGCTGGCGAATGGTCAAACAAGAACAGAGCGTTGGTATTTATTCCGTATTCCCGTTGAACAGTTTCAGCAAAAAGTTGGAAATATTCCCGACTTCAAGTCAATTCGTTTCATTCGCATGTTCGTAACAGGATTTGAAGATTCAGTCGTGCTCCGATTTGGAAAACTGGAATTAGTACGTAACCAGTGGAGAAGATTCCGCAATCAAATTGATACTACAGGTAATTATACGACACTTCCCATTCCTGATTATACCAATGTCAATATTTTATCGGTCAATGTGGAAGAGAATGACCAACGACAACCGATTATCTATCGAATTCCACCTGGTATTGAGAGACAGCAGCAATTGAGCAATAACAATGTGCCGCTTTTGATGAACGAGCAGTCGTTAAGTATGCAGATATGTGGAATGCCTAACAAAGAAGCAAGAGGTGTTTTCAAGACGATGAACATGGATATGCGTCAGTATGGAAAGTTAGAAATGTTCATACATGCCGAATCTGTTGAGGGCGCAGCGCCACTACGTCCTGGTGATATCAGTGCAGTAGTTCGAATCGGAAATGATTTCAACGGGAATTATTACGAAGTGAAAATTCCACTTAAGCGAACGGAATTTGGTGAACGGGACAGTGTACGTATTTGGCCATTTGAAAATAATCTCGATTTATCCTTGCAGGATTTAATGGAATTAAAAATTCGCAGAAATAGAGCAGGTATTCCTCCTTCTCGTTACTATAAAGAAACCTTGTCGAATGGTCGCACGTATGCGATTATGGGTAATCCAAATTTAGGGGAGGTGAGGGGTGTATTACTCGGTGTTGAAAATACGGGACAAGAGTCGCTTTGTGCAGAGGTATGGTTCAATGAACTGCGACTTCAGCAGCTCGATGAAAAAGGAGGATGGGCTGCACTTGCTCGAACTGATATTAAACTGGCTGACTTGGGTACTTTGTCTGTTTCTGGATCAGCCCGGTCAAGAGGATTTGGAACATTAGAGCAACGTGTGAATGAGCGGAGCCGTGAAGATGTATTTACTGCGGATGCTTCATTGACGATGGAGGCTGGTAAATTATTACCCAAAAACTGGGGTATGCAAATTCCATTTTATGCCAGTTTCAGTCAACGTGCAAGTACTCCTGAATATGACCCTTACGATCTAGATATTGATTTGAAGAGAAAATTAAAGACCACTTCGCCGGATAAAAGAGATTCGATTCGTACAGATGCACAAGATGTGACTTCTATAAAAACTGTCAATTTAACGAATGTAAAAAAGATTAAGCCAGAAGGAAAGAAGTTGACTCCGTGGAGTGCCAGCAATCTCGATTTCTCCTACTCTTATATTCAGACGCTGTCTCATAATCCATTGATTGAGCAAGATGAATTAAGAAGAACACGTGGGGTAATCGGTTATACGTATGCGCCACCTGCTAAAACCGTTGAACCCTTTAAGCGATTTATCAAATCGAACTCTAAATGGTTGGCGCTGGTCAGAGATTTTAATTTTAATTATGCACCTGCGCAAGTTTCCATGCGCGCAGATGTGTTTAGACAATTTGGTGCAACACGTCCTCGCAATGTGGGAGGTGGACCTTACAAAATACCGGAGACGTATAACAAATATTTCACTTTTGATCGTTATTATGTTTTGCAGTGGAACTTGACACGCTCTCTTGCGATGGATTTTTCTGCAACCAATAACGCACGAATTGACGAGCCACCCGGACGAATAGATACTGATTTCAAAAAGGATTCTATTCGTACAAATTTTTTCCGCGGAGGACGTACTACTAACTATCAGCAAGACTTCACATTGAATTATAATGTGCCTACCAATAAAATTCCTTTGTTAGATTGGACAACTCTGCGCGCCGGGTATAATTCAAAATACAATTGGTTGGCTGCCTCCTTACTCGCCAGAGAATTAGGAAATAAATTATCTAATACGCAAACAAAAACCCTCAATGGTGAATTAAAGTGGGAAGAGTTCTATAATAAAAATAAAACATTGCGTGCTTTACAAAACGGAATGGGGGTTCGCAGAAATGCCAGAGAGAGTAGAACAATTGAGCAATCGACACAGCCGGGTCGTTCAAAATCCAAAACAGCTCGAGGAAAGGGTGGTGATAACAGCCGGGTTCCTAGTCCTGATGTGTTTGGAAAAGCACCAACAGCTAAAGCAGACTCCACGCGTGATAATACATACGTTGATGGACAAAAGCGTGAGCCTGTGTCATCTCTTCCTACTATTTTCTCGCCTACGGCACTACGCTATCGCTACGATACCATTCGGAATAAAGACGGGAAGATTATTAAAATTAAAAAAAGAAAAATCAAGAAAGTTAAAGAGCCTCGAGAGAAGATTCCAAAACAGAAAGGTGAGATAGGAGGCTTTGCAGGGGTGGCATTAAATTTTGCGACTGCATTAAAACGAACAGCCATCCAATACACAGAAGATTTTGGTACCACGCTGCCTGGCTATATGGATAGTACGCAATTATTGGGAATGAATTTTAGAAGTCATCAGCCAGGATTTGCATACCTATTCGGATATCAACCTGATACAAGTTGGATTAATCGCTTTGGTCAAAAGGGACTGCTTTCTCGCGATTCGTTAGTAAGTGCAATGATTCAACAGCGCTATAATCAGCGGTTGTCTATTAGTGCGCAGGTTACTCCTTTCCGCGACTTCAATATTGATCTTTCGCTGGATAAAACTTTTGATAAGCAGTACAGTGAGTTGTACAAGGACACAACCGGATTTTCAGGATTAGCTCGCTTGAATCCTTATGCCTTGGGAAGTTTCAGTATCAGTTATATATCCTATCAGACGTTATTTACTTCATTTGATCCAAATGTGGTGTCAGCTACCTTCAAACAATTTGAAGCTAACCGTAAAATCCTCTCTACAAAACTGGGGGCGTTAAATCCCTATCAAGGTGGTGCTGTGGGGACAGATGGATACTATAAAGGATATGGCCGCTATGCGCAGGATGTTGTGATTCCTTCTTTTATTGCAGCCTACACCAATAAAGACCCCGCCTCCATTCAACTATTTGGCAACAGTAATCCTTCTATTCGTCATAATCCATTTAGTTCATTGGTGCCAAAGCCAAATTGGACACTTACGTACAATGGACTTTCAAAACTTCCAGGATTAGACAAAATATTTTCCAGTTTTTCAATTCGTCATGGGTACAAGAGTACTTTTTCCATGAACAGTTTTAATACGGCCTTATTATTTACTGATCCTCTACGAGTTGGATATCCTTCTTTTAAAGACACACTCACTGGTAATTTCATTCCCTACTTCTTGATTCCGAATATTACGATACAGGAGGCATTTGAGCCACTTATTGAAATTGATATGACTTTTACCAACCAGCTACAGACGCGTTTTGAGTTTAGGAAAAGTCGTCAACTAAGTTTGAGTTTAATAGATTATCAATTAGCTGAAAATCGTTCTACCGAAGTGACCTTTGGTTTGAACTGGCGAAAAAAGGGAATGCCTCTTATTCGTGATATCCGCATTGGAAAGAATGGAATGAAACTGGATAATGACGTGACGCTTCGAATGGATTTCAGTTTGCGGGATGATGCCACAGCTAATTCAAAATTGGACCAGGGAACAGCGTTTGGAACCGGAGGACAAAAAGTGATTCGGATTGCACCTTCCATTGACTATGTGCTCAATAATAAAGTGAGCATGAAACTCTATTTTGAGCAAAACCGTAATATTCCTAAAATCAGTAGCGCGTTTCCTATTACAAATACCCGAGCAGGTTTACAGGTACGGGTATCTTTAGCCCAGTAGATTTTTCCTAGTTTATTTGCGATGAAAATAAACAGAGTCTGCTTGTTGCACGCAGGTAACTGTTAAATCGTTGATGCAAACATGTGAGGGTAATGTTGTAGTAAAATAAATCACATCTGCTACATCTTCGGGGGTTAGTGGTTTGAGACCGTCGTATACTTTAGATGCGGTGGTGGCATCTCCTTTAAAGCGAACTAGTGAAAATTCTGTTTCTGCTGCACCCGGATTAACTGCTGTTACTTTGATTCCATGACGGAGTAGGTCAATACGCATGGATTGGTTGAGTGCATCTACCGCATATTTTGTAGCGCAATAGGCATTGCCTTTTTCATAGACCACTTGACCGGCCGTTGAACCTATATTCACAATATGTCCTTTTTGATGAACGGCCATCCATTTGGAAACTGCCTGCGAGACGTATAAAAAACCTTTTATGTTGGTATCAATCATTTGATTCCAGTCATCCAAGTTGGCCTCTTCAAAATAATCTCTTCCTGCAGCAAGCCCCGCATTATTGATTAATATTTCAATACGGGTCCATGCGGAAGGAAGATTCGCAATTGCCGTTGTGATTTCTTCTTGATTTCTAACATCAATCGGAAGAATAAGACTTTCGGTTTGATAAGTGTTTTTTAATTCTGTAGCTAGTGCTTCGAGTCTTTCCTTTCTTCTTCCATTTAAAATTAATTTGTGTCCTGTACTGGCAAATTTTCGAGCACAGGATTGTCCAAATCCGGAAGTGGCTCCTGTAATAAATACAATGGATGACATAGTGTTAAACTTAGGGAGGCAAGTTAGTTCTTTAGCGAATAAGAGTCACCAAACCTTTTGAAAAGTAAGGTTGATTCAGATAATCTACTGCACTCACGGTCCAAACAAATACATATGTTCCCTGTGTTTGGCCATTTACTTTTCCATCCCATCCAACTCCATCTTGTTGGGTTTCAAAAACCAATTGTCCCCAACGGTTGAAAATGCGGAAGTACTTTAATTCTTTAATACCTGCTAAAATGGGTTTGATGACATCATTTTTTCCGTCACTATTAGGAGTAAAGGCTGTAGGAACAAACACGCTGGGTGCAGTTTGAAAAACACGCACATTCAAATAAGCGGTATCAGCACAATTTGCAATGTCTCTGGCAATAAGGCGGTATCGAATCTGGTTGCTACCCACCGTATAGTTCGCAACCGGATTGGGGATTGTAGTAGAGGATAGTCCGGTAGAAGGACTCCAGCTATAACTTATTCCTCCACTTGCGTTAAGTTGTAAGGGTTGTCCCACTACTACTGTAGTATCTCTACCTGCAAAGGCAACCACTTCAGGAAGTACAGTGATAACAATGGTGTCAAGGCCAGGTTTAGGACAACCCTGGTTGTCGTAAGAGGCAAGAATGTAGCGTTGTGTTGCAGGCGGGCGAGCAATAGGTGTTAAACTAGCAGGGTTACTCAAATAAAGGGTAGGTGTCCAAACAAAACTTCGTCCATTACTACTACCTCGTAGTTGTGCAGACGTGTTAAAACAAATAGTGGTGTCAGGCGAAAGTCTCGCAATTGGATAGGGAACTGTTCGTACGGTGATTTGTTTTGTTTCAGAGCAACTGCCTATCACTCCTGTAACTTGATAGGTGGTGGTGTTTGTGGTAACTGCTAATGGCGATTGGATCGTAGCATTGTCTAGATTCAACGGAGGGGTCCAAGTATATTGTAATCCATTGGATGCAATGCGTAACCGTATGGTGTCACCCTGGCAAATAGTTGTGTCTGCCATTTGATTGATATATACCCCTGTTGTTACATTGACTTTAACAGAGTCTCTGTTAACACACCCTGAATTTTCCAGATTGACGTAATACCAAGTTGTATTCATGGGATGTACGGTTGGAGTAGCAGTGTTCGGGTTTATAATATTATAATTGGGAGACCAAGTAAAGTTGCCATTACCCGCAGCAGAAAGTCTTACAGAATCATATTGACAAATCAGGGTGTCTGTGAAGCCCAATGTGATAGTGGGTTTATCAAGTACATTAATGTTTTGCTGAATTGTATCAATACATCCTTTGCTAGTGCTTACCACCATTGTAACAGTAGCGGGTCCTGGATTGGTATAGTTCCACTGCGGATTACGGATTCTTGCTGTGTCTGCAAGTGTTGTATTGTCGCCAAAATTCCAATGCCAATAATCTACTGTACCATACGTAGCGCGCGTGGTATCTGTAAATTGATAGGGAGTGAGTACACAAATTCCGCTGGTAGTGAAACCTGGATAAAATCCTGGCCAAACTCTTATCACAGTCGTTGTGCTATCCGTACATATTCCTTGGAGCGTGACTTGTAACTTGACTGTATAATCTCCTGGAGCAGAAAACAGGTGATTGGTTGTAGCAAGTGTCGAAGTATTGTTTGTTCCACTAGCCGGATCTCCAAAGTTCCATAGATATTGGGCATTAGGAGGATTACCAGAAGCGTCATTTTGAAAATTAACGTCAAGGTCATCACAATAAGACGGGCGAGGGTTGAGTTGCGCTCGTAGCGGGCTACAATCACTTACTTCGAGATGTAATTCTTTTCGGGTGGTGGCAATAAGTACACCGTTTCTATATTCGTTTACACAGACGCAGATTACGTATTGCCCAATCATGGTTGGTGCAATACCACTTATAACGCCAGTAACCGGATTGATTGTGACACCACTACCTAATGGCTGACCCCCACTGAATAAGGGAGCATAAGGAACCGTATTATAGGGTGGGTTGGAGGCAATGTCTGGACTTGGTGCAGATTGCGAAGCTCCCTCGTAGGCCTCACAAAATTGATAGCTTAGAGAATCACTATTGGGGTCTGTTGCAGAAAAGTTTAATTGAAAATAACTGTTCTGGCAAACCACAGCTGTATCATTCACTAAAAAACGAGGGCTGCTATTGGTTTGCGCATTCTGCGGCGCATTACTGCCGGGGATTTTAATTGAAAATGTATTTCCAACGGTTCCGCTATTGACTAAGTTATTGATACCGGCTATACGACAACAACGTTGATAGGAAACAATATATCCTTCTGCAAGGGAAGGAAGTTCAACGGATGCAAGTTCATACACAACAATGGTGTATTTGCATCCCACTTCATTTCCGGTGATGCATGGTTCATCATAGGTCTTACTTAATGTGTACTGACTAGTAATTGCCACACTCTCGGTTCTGATGAATTGATTTGTTCCTGCATTGAAAAATGAAAAATTGATCGGGTTTGACAGTTGGCCGGTACTAGGATTACAAATCATGTAAACAGTCAGCGTTATTTTGTAACGAAGGTTTGTGCCAGTGCCAGGTCCTAGATATTGATACGTGAAAAAGCCGCCTTTGATATGCGCAGCAAAAAGTGCAGGACACAATAGTAGTGTCAAGGTGACAACAAGCAGGTACTTCTTCATGCAGGAATATAAAATTACGAACACTCTTTCAACCAATAGATACTATTGGCGAAATTTTGGCAACAACGAAATTGGCAGACCAATTATTGTTAGCACAAGCATCAGCTGAAATAACCAGTCTCCGTGTTGTACATAAAAAGTGGGAGCATTATTTGTAAGAGAGATAGATTGTCTAAGTGAAGCTGCCACGCCATATCCTTTTGCTTCTATTACAGCGCCTTTTGGATTAATAAAACCACTAATACCTGTGTTCGCACTGCGTGCTACCCAGCAACCTGTTTCGATCGCACGCAGTTTTGCATAATGAAAATGTTGAATATGTCCAGGTGTTTTCTTCCACCACCCGTCATTGGTGATAATTGTAATAAGATTAGCTCCCTTTTTTACATATTGTCGTAAAAAATCACCATAGATGCTTTCATAGCAGATTGCGGGCGCTAGTTTTATTCCATTTTTTTCTTCTACTATATTTCTATCGTTTTGTTTGGCATAACCAGCTGTTACTCCTCCAAATTTTTCAAACCATCTATCCATAAATCGTAAGAACCAGGGAAGTGTTTCAACACCCGGTACTAGTTTAGATTTATGATAAAATCCATGTGTACCAAAATGGTCAATCAACACACCTGCATTGTAGGCTTCAAATTGAGATAACCCATCCGTAGTCTTTCTTGAATAGGGAGTAGCTTCAGTAACCCATCTGTAACTTTCTATACCCGTGAAAAGTGAAGTGCCAGGATAATTTGACAATAGCGATCGCAATGGAGTTAATTGCTCCTTATCATTTAATTTCTCCTCATCAAAGCCATAAGGACTATAAAGAGCTGTTTCCGGCCAAATTAACAGTGCTGTCTTTTCATTCAGGTTTTCTTTAGATAAGCCGATGGCGATTGCTAGTTGTTTCTGTTCTGTACCTGCAGTGATTTTTTCGTAAGGATCAATGTTAGGTTGAACGATAATGATTTCTTTTTGCGCTTCTTGTATTTCAATTTTTCTGGTTGACCAATAAGAAGAAATTAAAATGGGGGAAAGCGCAATAAAAAAAGCAAGAATCAGCCAATGATATTTTTTTCGTCCAATGATTTGCTGATTGCTTAGCCAGTGATGATAGAGGAGAATATTCACAAGTAATATCCAAAGAGTTCCACCTGCAACCCCTGTAAATGTGTACCATTGAATCCATTCTGGATGTGTAGCAAGTCCATTCCCGATCGTAAGCCATGGCCAACTTAGCCCCCAGTCTTGCAAGTGTAAATATTCAAAACTCATCCAAAAACAAATCAGTCCCAACGAAGCAAGTAAAGGCTTTACTTTTTTGGAAAAAAAGTGATAGCCCAACCATGGAATACACATTAGCAAACTATTGGCTAACCATGCAGCTACAGCACCGGGTGCGGTAGCGTTCCAAATCCACCAAGTTGTGCCCAAGTTCCAAATCAACATCGAGAGATAGCACAGTAAAAAAAAGCGACGAGTAGATTTTTCAAGAGTAGAAAGTAAAAGCAGCGGGACCCATGCAATAAATAGCAAGATAGATTGACCCAATGGAGAACCGGGCCATCCCAGCCAGGCCAAAGCACCACTGGTGATTGATAAGAGCAGGGATCGAGTTCGCATCAAAACAATTTCGAGTGTTGAAGCTACTTACTTTCTGCTATAATTAGGTGCTTCTTTGGTGATGTCAATGTCGTGTGCATGACTTTCATGCATTCCTGCGTTGGTGATTTTAATAAATGTTGCTTTTTGCAACGCAGCAATGGTGCGGGCACCACAGTAGCCCATACCTGCACGCAAACCACCTGTATACTGGTAAACAACTTCTTTTAAATAGCCTTTGTATGCGACGCGACCTTCGATTCCTTCTGGTACATATTTTTTGACATCTTGTTCGGGATCTTGAAAATAACGGTCGCTGCTTCCAGTAGCCATCGCTCCCAATGAGCCCATTCCTCTATAGGTTTTGAATTTTCTTCCTTCGTAGATAATGGTTTCACCAGGACTTTCTTCGGTGCCGGCAAATACACTTCCCATCATCACACAATTTGCTCCGGCTGCCAATGCTTTCACCATATCACCTGTGTAACGAATTCCTCCATCAGCAATCACAGGAATATTCTTTCCCTTTAATGCATGAGCCGCTTCCATAATTGCAGTAAGTTGAGGCACCCCAGTGCCTGCGACAATACGCGTGGTACAAATTGAACCAGGCCCTATTCCCACTTTCACAGCATCAGCACCTGCTTCTGCCAATGCTTTTGCACCAGCGGCAGTTCCTACATTTCCTGCAATGACTTGTAAGTTTTTAAATTGTTTTTTTACCAGCTTTACGGCTTCAATCACTCCCTTGCTATGTCCATGTGCACTATCCATCGCAACAACATCCACACCAACATGGTGTAAAGCGGCAACACGATCTAATAAATCTTTTGTAATTCCAACACCTGCTCCAACGAGTAATCGCCCAAAGCTATCTTTTACTGCATTGGGATTACTTTTCAATTTTAAAATATCACTATACGTAAAGAGCCCAACCAGTTTTCCTTTTTTGTCAATGATGGGTAACTTCTCAACCTTAGTTTTTTTGAAAAGTTGTTCAGCCTTTTTCAGATCTGTACCCTCAGGAGCGGTATAAAGATCCTTCGACGTCATTACTTCGCTAACTTTTCTTTTTGGATTATTTTCAAAACGTAAGTCACGGTTAGTTAGAATGCCAGTTAATATACCCGCCTTATCTACAATAGGAATTCCGCCGATTCGATTTTCTTGCATCATTTTCAATGCTTCCCCAATTGTAGCTTCTTCCAAAAGCGTTAAGGGGTCAATGATCATACCGCTTTCGCTTCTTTTTACTTTTCTTACTTGCTCGGCCTGTTTTTCAATAGACATATTTTTATGCAAGATGCCGAGGCCTCCTTCGCGCGCCAATGCAATGGCTAATGATGCCTCAGTAACTGTATCCATTGCTGCTGATAACAGCGGTACATGAAGCGTGATGGAATTAGTTAGTTTACTACGGATGTCTACTTCCCGGGGTAGTACTTCACTATAACCGGGCATCAATAATACATCGTCGAAGGTCAGTCCTTCGCCAAAGAAACGTTCCGTAAAAGCAGGGGAAGATTTTTTTGTCGCCATGTGCAAAGATAGGCCACCCGAACAAAATAGGCAAAATCAAAAAAACGGCTACTTAATAAGGGTAACGGTACCTTTTCTGAAAACAGGGTTGCCTGTATCGCGATGTGTATACGAAAGTACCCAAACATATACGCCTGTTCCTTGTGGCTGCCCATTGATACGGCCATCCCATTTGTCCATCCAATTGCGTGTTTCAAATACAAGTTGCCCCCACCTATTAAAAACCCTGAAGTGATAATTAATCGCTTTCAACGCATTATGTGGGCTAAACCAGTCGTTCAGTCCATCATTGTTAGGGGTGAATGCAGTGGGGACTTCAATTAAGCAATGGTTAAGTACCCGAATAATTTTTTCGGTGCTGTCCTTACAGCGTAATGCTTGATTACCGGCAACCAAGCGGACCCGATAGGTTCTTTCTACATTAATATTGGGGAATTGAAAGGGGGGCGGATCTTTTTGTGTATTGGTTGAGAGTGCGTCATAACGCCATAGCCAGCTATCAATTGTTCCTGTACTTGTATTGGTAATTTTAAGCTTGTCTTCTGGACATAGAATGCTGTCCGCTATTGTAAAGCTGGCCTTTACCTGATTATTAATGACTAATTGTGTGGACGCAGTATCAGAGCAAATTCCATTGCTCACTATCAAAGAAATATTATTTGTGGAGCTGGAGGGAAAATCAATCGTGTGCGTTTGTGTATTAACAGTGCTTGCATTAAAAGTCCATTTCCAACTATTGATGCCATCCCCTCCGGGGTGAGAAAAGAGGTAGGTATTTTTTTGACAACCTAGTGTGGCATTATAGCTAAATGCTGCATTTACTGTATCTGCAACGTTGAATGATACAGTCTGTAATGGAGTTGCTAAGCCACATTCATCTACTAGAACTGTTGTATCTGTTCCCGCTCTTAGCATGAGTTGATAAGTGCCTCCTTTTTCGATGGGTCGGTTGAATTTGATAGTAACAAAGTCAGTTTTGCCATTAATACAGTTACCTCCTGCAGCTCTAACGGAAACCACGGAAGGACCAGTTACTAAAAAATCTGTACCTGCTGGATCAATGCTGGAGCAAAGTATTCTCTTGGGGAAAAATAGATTAATTGAATCGGGAGCACAGCCTCTTCTTCCAATGCTGTCAGCAAATATGGGTTGAGGAATAAAGTAGGTAAATGTTAATTTGTCTCCAGGCGGAATCGGTCTGCCACAAATATCTAAAAGGCTATTGGCGTCAGTTCCGTTATTGATTATTAATTCATAATTGCCATTTGTCAGTGGAGCTGCCAAGGTTAATGTGAGTTCGTCAAAATCAAAAGCCTGCGTGCAGGAGTCCGGTTGTGCGCTTATTATAGTTGTTACAGCAGGAGCCAGGCTAAATTCACTTCCAGTTAGTGTCAAGCTATTACAACGAACTTTTTTATTAAGTTTTAATCGCAACACTTTGCCATCACAATCGGCTTTAACCGTACTTAGTTTTGGGAGAAGAGGATCAGTAATTACGGCAGTTCCTCCGGAGAAGGAGAGTGTATATCCGCTTTGTGTGTTTGTATAATGACTGACTAATAAAAGATATTCATGACCAATGATCAGGTCGGGCATTCTTGCAAATGCATTTGCGCCTGCGGCCGGATCTGATGCACATTGAATAAAGTTAACGCCGGTAGCAGAGGCGCCCGTTGGACCATAGGTTCCAGCCCAGTTTCCCGTGACAATGATATTTCGGTTTGTAAAAATTTCATCTGGGTTTCGTCCGGTTATATCATAAAGCTGCCAGTCATAATCTTCATTGGCTGCCAGCGGATTGATAGTGAATCCTAAGGTTCCTGATTGATAACAAGTGAATCGATAAAAAAATGGATTTCTGTTTTCGTAGCTGGCCCCATCGCCGGAACAGCCGGGTACGTAAAGACTGTTTGTAGCACAGATGGGTACACTGTTTTGCGTGAAAACAGTAGAACCGCAAACAGGAAATGCGGTCGAAGGTGTTTGGCCTAGGGTGGTGCAAGGTTGCGCAAAAATGAACTGCAGGCTACTGCTTAAAAAAATCAAATATGCAAGTACCTGTTTTTTCATTTTTAAAGATTCATTCTAGTCGATAGCGGTTACCGGGCAAAGATACAATCAACCCTGCTAACGAAAGGTTAAGCAAGGTCGCTGCTAGCTTGGGCATAGGCCATTCAGTTTTTTGCTGAATTTCTTCTATGTGCAGATAATCTTGGTTATTCAGCAAGTTCAGGATTTGATGTTCATCATTAGTGGTCGCTCGATTTAACTTCTTATCGTACGTGAGATTACTTACGGGGGCATCGTTTTCTGTCCAACCCATCCAATACAAAATGTCATGTGCGCCTGTAATCAGTTGCGCCTTTTGGTTTTTGATTAATTGTAAGCAGCCGCTACTTTTTTTGTCGCTGGGTCTTCCTGGAACCGCAAAAACAGTTCTATTATAACCCCAGGCAAGTGATGCAGTAATTAAACTGCCTCCATTTTCATCACTTTCAATTACAAGTGTTGCATCTGAAAGGCCTGCCACAATCCGGTTTCTTCTGGGGAAAAGATAATTGTCCGTTTTTTCTCCCTGTCTACACTCTGTTAGCAAAGCGCCTTCCTGCTCGACAATTTGTCTGGCTAAATTTCTATTCACCCATGGGTAAATGCGGTCTAATCCATGCGCGAGTACTGCAATGGTAGGAAGCTGCTGTTGCAATGCCTGCGTGTGTGCGATAGAATCTATTCCATAGGCAAGTCCACTCACAATTGTGATGTTTGAAAATTGTAAAGATTCAATTAGCTCGTTGGTAAATTTTTTTCCTAAGTCTGTGTTTAATCGTGTACCCACGACTGCCAAGATTCGTTTTGCATTCAGGTCTGCGTTTCCTTTTCCAAATAACAAGAGTGGTGCATCAGCACATTCTTTTAGTCGGGTAGGATACTTCTCGTCTGAAATAAAATACGTGTCGATTTTATGCTCTTCAATAAATTTTATTTCTTCATCTACCCGCTTCCAGTTGTCAAAAGAGCGGATAACGTCTATGAATCGAGGATTGAACCCAACCATGTTTTGTAGACGATCAAATGGAAATTGAAATAGTTGTTCCGGAGTTAAGTTTAATAATAGTGGTCGAAGGCGCGCGGGGCCTATACCGGGTAAAAGAGTAAGGGCAATTTGATAACGAAGTTGGGAGTTCATAGTTGCTTTTCTCCCAAGTATATAGATCCTTTTTAAGAGATACTAGAGGCCAACCACACGCATTTCTGTTCTTCTATTTTGCGCTCTTCCTTCCTCAGTACTATTGTCAGCAATAGGCTTTGTCAGGCCATATCCTTTATAGGTCAATCGTTTTGAGTCTATTTTTTTAGATACAAGGTATTCAACTACAGAACGAGCTCGATTGTCACTTAACAATAGATTAGTTTCTGCTTTTCCAATATTGTCGGTATGTCCACTAATTTCTATTCGTAGTGTAGGATTTTCTGTCAGGAGTATAACTAATTTATCTAGTTCAGTTTGAGAGATAGGATTCAGCTCGAATCGATTTGTCTCAAAGAAAATATTTTTCAATACAATACGGGCGTCTTGTTCAATGGATTGCAGTTCAATATTCTTAACGGCAGCAGAGTCCATTATACCGTTTTTTAAAAAGTATTGATCTGAGTTGAATAAGTACCCTTTTTGATTTACTGTGAATGCATAATCGCGTCCCGTTGGTAACGTCAGTAAATAATTGCCTAGTGAATCAGTTTTTACTTTCGAGATAATTTGTTTTGTACTTAAGTCAGTTAGCTCCAGTGTAGCAGCGATGCCTTTGCCTGTTTTTTTATCTGTTACCCTGCCAGTCACCCATCTAGTGTCAAAGGGACGAATCGAAGCTTTTAATTCAAAACTGTATAGATCTAGACCTCCGTAGCTGTCTTTTCGTTCACTGGCATAATAGGCTGTTTTCCCATCTGCTGTAATAAACAATGTTCCCTCGCGATCGATTGTATTTATCGGATAACCTAAATTTTTGGGAGTAGACCAACTTCCATCGGTTTGTTTTCTGACTAAGAATAAATCGTCATCTCCATAGCCTTGCCAATAAGAAGAAGTAAAATAAAGTGTTTGATTGTCAGCATGGATAAAAGGGCACTGTTCGTCCGCAGGACTATTTACAGTTGGACCCAAATTGATGGGGTCGCCCCATTGACCGTTTTCTTGTAACCTGCTCACATAAAGATCACTTCCTCCATATCCACCCGATCTGCGACTCGCAAAGTATAAT
>DDPN01000142.1:0-170 GCA_002342205.1 Chitinophagaceae bacterium UBA2467
GGCATTACTGCAGGGTATACAGACCCGCTTTCTATCAATTTTAGCAATCCTGCCTCCTTTTCTTCCTTTCCAGCTTGGAAAGAAAAAAAGACCAATAAGCTTAGCTCTGGCCGTTCAATTCTTGATATGGGTATCAATATTGATAACCGGACATTGAGAGATGCTTCTAG
>DDPN01000142.1:287-7063 GCA_002342205.1 Chitinophagaceae bacterium UBA2467
GGTTTACCAATTGACAGCTCGTTGACGCATTATAAAGGAGATGGTGGGGCCTATATGGCGTCATTTGGTACCGGACTTGCACTGTATAGTCGTGAAAAAAATGGACTGGAAGAAAAGTTGAGTATTGGTTTTAATGCAGGCTATCTATTTGGGAAAAAAGATTACAGCAGCCGTCGTAGTTTGATCAATGATTCGGTATCCTATTACCAGGCTAATTTTCAGTCGCAAACAACTTACGGAAAATTACAAGCTAGTGCCGGTGTTCAATATCAAACTCCATTGAGCAAAAATATAATGCTGACGTTTGGGGCCTATGGAAATTTAGGTCACAAGATGAATGCCGAACAAGATATTCTCCGCGAAACTTTTTATTACTCTCAGTCACAGGGGGAGGTTCGCTTGGATAGTGTGTTTGATATACGTGGTAAAAAAGGAACGATTGTATTGCCTGCTTCTTATACACTGGGATTTGTTTTACAAAAATTTGCTGTGCCCAATAAAGAAGGGGGATGGATGATTGGAGCTGACTTTAACAAACAGACTTGGAGCAAGTATCGTTTTTATGGACAACCTGATTCTTTGCAGGATACTTGGGAATTACGAATGGGTGCACAGATCAGTCCGGTTCCCAGCCGTAATTATTTTACCAATGTAAACTATCGCTTCGGTTTTTTTGTTGGACCTGACTATGTTCATATCAATAGAACAACTCCACGTTATGGAGCAAGCTTTGGAGCAGGTCTTCCCATTTCTATCAGCAGACAGGCCCCCAATCAAATTACATTTATAAACGTTGCGCTGGAATATATCAAGCGCGGAAATAAACAAAATCTCTTACAGGATAATCTTTTCCGGATCTCCCTTGGTTTTTCTTTGAGTGATATCTGGTTTATCAAGCGTCAATATGACTAAGTCCTTGCGGACACTTGTAGGGGGCCTATGGCTGCTGGCATTCCTATCTTCTTGCGAGAATGACGATCGTGTTTTACGTGACTGGACTCGCCAGTTGCGACTTCGAGAAGAAGCTACCAATATAGAAAGTTCAATAAGTCAAGAAGGAAAATTACGCGCGCGCATCAAAGCTCCTTTAATGATTAAAGAGGCAGGCGATACAGTACAAATGACGTTTCCTCAAACATTACATTGCGATTTTTATAATGATAGCGCACAACTAGAATCAAGGCTTGACGCACGATTTGGGATCTATTATGAAAATCTCAATAAAGTTTTTTTGCGCGACAGCGTGGTGGTTGTAACACTCAAAGGCGACACCTTGGTTTCGCCCGAATTATGGTGGGACCAGAACACAAAACTTTTTTATACTGATAAGTATGCAAGCTACCGTAGTCCTGGTCAGCAAATTGTAGGCGGCAAAGGACTAGAGGCCACGCAGGATTTAAAACGAATCACGTTTAAATCTACTACCGGACTTGTCAATGCTCCACAAGCACAATAACCGCGTACCTTTACATTTCTCAAAACTATATTACTATGGAATATCGTTACATGGGCCGCACAGGTCTTCAGTTAAGTGTACTTTCATTTGGAAGCTGGGTAAGTTTTCACAAACAAATCAACGATAGTATTGCCGACGAATTGATGGGGCTTGCGTACGACAATGGCGTCAATTTTTTTGACAATGCAGAAGTATATGCGCTAGGCGAGAGTGAAAAAATGATGGGAAGGGTTTTAAAAAAGAAGGGATGGGATCGTACATCTTATACCGTTTCTTCTAAAGTATTTTGGGGATGGAGAGGAAAAGAAAATAAACCCAATCAATTTGGCTTAAGTCGTAAGCATATTACTGAAGCCTGTCATGAAGCACTCCAGCGCTTACAGACAGATTACCTGGACATATATTTCTGTCATCGTCCTGATAAAAATGTTCCTATTGAAGAAGTGGTATGGACCATGCATAATCTAATAACACAAGGAAAAATTCTTTATTGGGGTACTAGTGAGTGGAGTGGTGTTGAAATTATGGAAGCTCATCGCGTGGCACAACACTATGGATTGATTGGTCCAACAGTAGAACAACCTCAATACAATTTATTCGAGCGTAATAAAATTGAGAATGAGTTTTTAATGGTCTACAAAACAGTGGGATTAGGAACCACTATTTGGAGCCCCCTGGCTTCCGGCATGCTTACTGGAAAATACAATACAGGCGTACCAGATGATAGCCGTTTTGGAATTAAAGGTTTTGAATGGTTGCGTGATCGTTGGATGCAGGATAAAGTGTTGGATAAGGTAAAATCACTGGACGCACTGGCTACCGAATTAGGTACAAGCTTACCTGCTATGAGTATTGCATGGTGTATCAAAAATCCAAATGTGACCACGGCAATTTTGGGAGCAACTAAAAAAGAGCAGTTACTCGAAAACTTGAAGGCGCTGGAGGTAGTTGAAAAGCTGACGCCCGAAGTAATGCAACGTATCGATGAAATTACCGGCACTAAACCGGTACTTCCTGAGTATTAAAGTATAAACCAAAGCCTATGTCATTTGCTGGTAAAACCGTTGTAATTACAGGTGCTACACGTGGCATAGGTAAGGCTATTGGACTTCGCTTAGCCCGCGAAGGTGCTAACATTGTCATTGCTGCCAAAAGCGTTGAAGAGAATCCAAAATTGGGCGGAACCATTTATACGGCCGCTACAGAAATAGAAGCAGCAGGCGGAAAAGCGTTGGCTATACCCTGCGATATTCGATTTGAAGAACAAATTCAACAAGTCATTGATAAAGCAGTAGCCACATTTGGAGGAATTGATATTTTGATCAATAATGCATCAGCTATTTCACTGACTGCTACAGCACAAACGGAAGCTAAGCGTTTTGATTTGATGTATGATATAAATGTGCGCGGGACATTTTTAATGACTAAAGCATGCATCCCCTTTTTAGCGAAAGGAAAGAATTCTCACATACTAACGCTTTCTCCTCCCTTGAATCTACATCCCAAATGGTTTGCGAATCATGTTGCTTATACAATAAGCAAGTATGATATGAGTATGCTTACCATCGGATGGGCCCGTGAGCTTAAAGACCAAGGGATTGCCGCCAATTCATTATGGCCTCGTACTACTATTGATACGGCTGCTGTAAGAAATTTATTAGGAGGACAGATGTTGGCCAATATGAGTCGCAAGCCAGAAATTTTGGCTGATGCTGCTTTTTATATTCTCTGTAAATCTGCTACTGCTTGTACGGGTAATCTGTTTATCGACGAACAAGTACTCGCTGCAGAAGGCATTACCGATCTTTCTCATTATGCGGTAGTGCCTGGTGCTGAATTATACACTGATCTTTTTGTCGAGTAGAGCAGATTTTAATCTGTGTCTTCTAGGGTGAATATTTCTTCGACATTTTTATGAAATACCCTTGCAACTTTTAGTGCTAACAGAGTTGAAGGAACATATTTATTTAGCTCCATCGCATTGATAGTTTGACGGCTTACTCCTACTTGCTTTGCCAATTCCTCTTGTGTGAGTCCTGCAATTGCACGCTCAATCTTTATTGTGTTTTTCATGCTGCAGATTTATTGGAGCGAACCAACACATAATTAAAACGTACGATATAAATGATCAGTACGGTAAACATGTTGTAAAGCATAACTTGTAAAAAAGCCAATCCATAAATAAATAAAAAAGCAAGCGCCAATAAAATATAGTTCAAGAGTACAGCCCAAAGCAGGGAAGATTGGCGCAGTGATGCGATGAATTCATCCTCGTTTTTTTCTTTGCTAAAGGAAACGAGTAAGGCTCCTACGATGAATAAAAATCCAAGAAGGGTATTTACAATATTGGTTTTTATGATGCAGCCAATGCAGCTAGGTGCAAGTAGATCCGAGTTAATCAAGGCAGGAACACGAACTTCCAACCTGAGCCATTCAAAGCCATTTATGATTGAAATAATCCCCAAAAAGGTAGCGGGGATTAAGAGTGCCCAGCCCAGTTTTTTATAGCGGTTGGGGAGTAGAACTGTTTTATACATAAAACTTACTTTAATAAGTCAAATGTAAAAAATACTTTACATAAAGACAAATAAATTTTACACAAAATGTTAATTCCCCCCTGTTCAAGCAGCTATAATACCTCAATTAGAATAGCAGCCAAGTACTATTGCTGCTCTGAAGATTCTTCTTCTGTAAATGTTTTTTCCGGACGCATTTGAGGGAAGAGCAACACATCCTGAATAGATGGATTATTGGTTAACAGCATGCAGAGACGATCAATGCCGAATCCGATACCTGCAGTTGGGGGCATCCCATATTCTAATGCACGCAAAAAGTCCTGATCAATAAACATTGCCTCGTCATCTCCACGTTCAGCTAATTTAACCTGCTCTTCAAAACGTTCGCGCTGGTCAATGGGATCATTCAATTCGCTGTACGCATTGGCAATTTCTTTTCCGTTGATCATGAGCTCAAATCGTTCAACCAGTCCTTGTTTATCACGATGCTTTTTGGTGAGAGGACTCATTTCAACAGGATAGTCAATGATGAATGTAGGTTGGATGTAATGTTTTTCACACTTCTCTCCAAAAATGGCATCGATCAGTTTACCTTTTCCCATTGTATTGTCTACTTGGATATGCAGTTGTTTGCACACTGATCTAAGTTGTTCTTCGTTCATGCGACTTACGTCAAAACCAGTGTGCTCCTGAATCGCATCATAGATACTGATTCGTTTGAATGGCGCTTTGAACGAAATAGTTTTATCTCCAACTGTTACTTCTGTTGTGTTACAAACATCTAGGGCAGCCTTTTCTAATAACTGCTCTGTAGTTTCCATCATCCAGAAATAATCTTTGTAGGCTGTATAGAATTCAAGAATGGTAAACTCTGGATTATGTGTTCTATCCATTCCTTCATTTCTAAAGTTGCGGCTGAATTCATACACCCAATCAAATCCACCCACAATCAGTCTCTTCAAGTAAAGTTCATTGGCAATGCGCAAGTATAGCGGGATGTCAAGTGCATTATGATGCGTAATGAAAGGTCGCGCTGCAGCACCACCGGGAATACTTTGTAAAACAGGAGTATCCACTTCTAGCGCACCGTGTTCATTTAGAAATTGACGAATTGAATTGATCAGCTTGGTACGCTTGATAAATGTGTCTTTTACTGCAGGATTAATAATCAAATCAGCATAACGCTGACGATATTTAAATTCAGGATCAGTAACTGCATCAAACGTTTGTCCTTCGGCTTCTTTCACAATCGGAAGGGGACGCAGTGATTTGCTTAGTAAGGTGAACTCTTTAACATGTAGTGTCAACTCTCCTGTCTTTGTACGAAACACATATCCTTTCACACCAATTAAATCTCCAATGTCGATTAACTTTTTCCAAACAATGTCATACAGTGCTTTGTCTTCGCCGGGACAGATGTCATCTCTCTTGATGTATAATTGAAATCTTCCTTTAGAATCCTGAATTACAGCAAAATTTGCTTTACCCATATCTCGCACACTCATGATCCGGCCAGCTAAGCAACATTCGCTGAAAGCCGCAGCATTTTCATCAGTAAAATTTTCTTTGATATCGGTAGAGTACGTGTTAACAGGAAAAAGAGGAGCCGGGTAAGGCTCAATTCCCATCATAATCAACTCGGCCAGCTTCTCACGTCGTAACTGTTCTTGTTCTGATAATTGAATCGCACTCATTTTAAAAATTTTTCGCGCGCAAATTTATTTGTTTCAACCTTTTTTACAATAAGAAAGCCTCCCGGATAGGAGGCTTTCTTTGTTCCCGCAGAGCGGGAAGAATTATTTATTCTTAACCCAATAGCTTACACGCAAACCCATAAAATGGTTGCGGATTGCATCAGAACCGTTTGCAACAGGGATGATGTTACGAAGACCAATTGTGTAATTGTAACCAATTGACCAACCGGCTTTGTTACGGAAACCGATCATCATGTTCACACCCCAATCGGGTCCTTTAAAATCAGAAGCAGCCTGTGTGCCAAAGCTAACAGAGCGCTTTCCGCTTTTTACAAAATCATTTGTTGTTCCAGATACAGGATCTGTATCTAATAAACTGTTCTCAACAAAAGAAGGAAGGTCAGCAGCAAAAGTGGGTCCACCACCTGCATAGAAAACACAACCTTTATCTTTTTTCAAATTGTATAAAACATTTGCTTGCAATTCTGCATAGCGAAGGCTCCAGTAGTTTTTTTCTTTGAAACTTACATTCTGGATTCTACCTTTTTGTGCATAAAATAATCCAGGTTGAAAACTGAAATTACTTTTGGCAATAGGTGTTTCCATGAGTAGTCCAAGCGTAAAGCCTACTTTTTGATCATCTTTCATCAAGGCACCACCTTTGGTTCCATATTGATTTGCCATGGTAATTCCACCAGTTACACCTACACTTGATTTTTGTGCAAAAAGTTGAACGGGCGTGCTGGCAACAGCGAGAGCCAAAAGGAAAAACAGTTTTTTCATATCAGTTTGTTTGGTTCAGCAGAATATGGCAACCTAAGTTAAGCATTTACTACTTAGGCTGTTGCGCGCAAAGATATTTTAGTTTTCCTAAACTTCCGCAGGAAGGCCCGGATAATATTTCCAGGTCAATAATAATTAAGTGACTGTAAATCAGGACACTATTGAGGATAGCAGTACTTGCCAGGCCGCCTGGGTGTCTCCATTGGCCAAAAGGTTGCTCGCATGCCGGTGCAGTTCCTTTTCCATTTCTTCAGGATTTAAAGAAAAGTACTGAATGATCTGTTTCAAATGATCATCCTGGTAGGTGGGGTCTACCATAGGAATGGC
>DDPN01000142.1:7124-21877 GCA_002342205.1 Chitinophagaceae bacterium UBA2467
ACGGATAGAGGATGGAAGCGCATCAATTCCCATGCCCAATTCAGTATTGGGTTTTGGAACCTGAAATAAACTATGTTCATTCACAACAGTGTACCAATCGCCACCTAGTCTGGCCACAAGTGGAAGTTTGTGCGGATCCATTTTGTGATCCTTATCGAGCAGGGAGTCGTCGATATGCATGCAAAGCACTTCGCAAATCACCAAATTACCTGCTCCGCCTCCGGTACCAAGTGGTTTTACTTCGTTGACCTTACACTCCAATTGAATTTTGCTCTCTTTTACAAGCGGGGGTTTTATACGAGAGGCTTTTACGGGCGTAAATCCTGCTTTCTCAAATTCATTTACTTGTTTTGGAAATTCACAACTGGCCAACGATTGCTGTTGCACCATGTCTAGCGTAACGATATTGATTGCAACTTCTGGCACTTCTAATACATTTTCCAGCGTATGCTTTGTGCTATTATCACGTACGCGTCGGGCGGGCGAAAAAATAACGATGGGAGGATTGGCAGAAAAAACATTGAAAAAACTAAAGGGACTTAGATTAACGGCACCTGTATTGTCAATGGTAGAGGCAAAACAAATAGGTCTGGGCGCCACTGCATTTTGCAGATAATACTGGCGCTCTCCTGGGCTAAGTGTCGAAAAATCTAAAATCATCAGAAACTATGCTTGTTTTTTCTGTTTTAATATGCTCCAGTCGTCTTCTTCTTTTACAATCGTATTGTGTAAAATTCCTAGCTCTTCAATTTCCATTTCTATTTCATCTCCGGGTTGAAGCCATTGTTCCTGATACGATGGGTTGTTTAATTTTCCAGTTCCATTCAGCTCTAGAAAACATCCTGTGCCTACGGTACCACTTCCTATTACATCACCAGGATAAAGGTCCACACCATAGGAAGCTCTTTCAATAATTTCAGCAAAGGTCCAATCCATATCTCCCAAATTGCCTTCACTCACTTGTATACCATTTACTTTACAAGTCATTTTGAGATTCCAGTTTGCACCTGTGTGGTTTGGTTTTGCAGCAATTTGTTTGGGAGCAAGCTCGTCCAGTGTAATGAGCCAGGGACCGATCACAGTTGAAAAATCTTTTCCTTTAGCTGGGCCTAAATTCAATAACATCTCTTCCATCTGCAAGGTTCTTGCACTCATGTCGTTCATGATCATTAATCCACCAATATGATTATCTGCATCCTTGGCTCGAATATTGCGCCCATGTTTGCAAATGACGATGGCAGCTTCTAGCTCAAAATCTAATTTTTCAAAATGATCGGGCATGCAACGAATAGGTCCCGGACCCTGAATGCTATGGTGATTGGTAAAATAAAAAATGGGGTACTCATCAAACTGCGGAATCATATCCACTTTTCGGTTACGTCGTGCCGCTGCTACGTGCTGACGAAATGCATACCCGTCCCTGCAAGAAGCAGGAAAAGGTACCGGAGCTAACAAGGATACTTCGTTGTACGCCTTTGCCTCATTCACACTCCTTTTTCCTTCTTTGATCAGCAATTCACCCGCCTGGGCAATGGGAAAATAATCATCCCAGTAGTTTAGAAAAAGATTCATGCTATTGGGTAAATCAGGATGTAAAACTTCCATGTCGTACACCCTCCCGTTAATCAGCACACCTAATTGTTCCCGTTCTTCTTTTAAATAACTCAGCAGTTTCATAGTTTACACTTTCGCAAAACGAAGTTAGGCATGTTGGCATGACAATCGTCATCGTTACCAATGAAAACCACTATATCTTTGCGGCATGGAATTCGAAAAAATACACAATAAAGGACAGGCCCGGTTATTTAAAAGTGATTTTCTCGAAGCATTGACTAAATCACATCCATTAGTGATTTGGGGAATGTATATCCCGGTGATGGCTTTTTTGGTAATGCGGGCTGCAGAGCGGTATCATTTTACATCGCTAACTATTACGCTGGTTTTTTTAGGAGGGATGTTGTTTTGGTCACTCTTTGAGTATTTCGCTCATCGATTTTTATTTCACTGGGTCCCTAAAACGCCTCGCTCTGTAAAATTTGTTTACACCCTACATGGGAATCACCATCACTATCCAAGAGACCGGCAGCGTCTTTTTATGCCCCCTCTTCCTAGTTTACTCATTGCTTCTACCTTATTTTTTTTGATGCTACTGGTGATGGGCAATTATGTGTATATGTTCTTCCCCGGATTTATGTTGGGTTATTTACTCTACGGGTCCATGCATTATGCAATCCATGCTTGGAATCCTCCTTTTAAATGGATGAAACCACTTTGGCGTAATCATCATTTGCATCATTACAAAAGCGAGCATCAAGGATTTGGAGTTAGTTCCACCCTATGGGATCACGTATTTGGTACTATGTTCGATCTTCAAAATGAAAAAGAAGACAAGGAAAAAGTAAGATCACTCATGTTTGAGAAAAAGAGTTGATGCGTTTTCTTTTTCATCTACGCCCCAGCCAAATAATGCTAAATCATATTTAACCGGATCTGTTGCATCAAATTCACGAAGAGCCGCTGTTAGCTCTAGGGCCGTTTGCCAATCCGTTTGTTTTCTTTTGATTAATCTCAATTCTCTTGCCACCCGTGCTACATGTACATCTACTGGGCAGATCAATTCTGCTGGCTTGATTTTTTTCCAAATTCCAAAATCTACTTGAGATTGATCTGCTCGGACCATCCAGCGTAGAAACATATTTAGCCGTTTACAAGTAGATCCTCGCTTAGGACTGGGTACATGTTTGCGGGTTCGCTCGGGTGCTTTAGGAAAAGAAAAAAAATAATCATGAAAGGCATTCAGTCTGTTTTCCATATTTCCTTTTCCTACTATGAACGCAGCTTCCAGCGAGTTATTTTTTTCAAAGTGTTGTTGCAAAAAGAAAATGATATAGCGAATATCAATGGGTTGAAAGGTTCGATGCTTAAATGATGAAAAGCGATCAAGATCTTTTGGCTGGTGTTGTTGAATAAATTGAAAAGGAGAACGATCCATTCTGTCGAGCAAGTCTTGACACTTGTTGAGAATTGTAGTACGGTTCCCCCAGGCAAATAAGGCCGCAAAAAAACCTGCAATTTCAATGTCTGCAGGTTTTGTAAACAAGTGAGGGATAGAAATAGGATCGTTAGGAATGAAACTAGTACGATTGTATTGTTTTAGTTTTTGATCCAGTAATTGCTGAAGCGACAATACTTTCATTTTATCCGATGGCTTGTGCCAGATCTTGAATCAGATCATCGGCATCTTCAATTCCAACACTTAAGCGGATTAAGGTATCAGAAAGTCCATGTTTGATACGTTCCTCCCGAGGAATTGATGCATGTGTCATGGTAGCCGGATGATTGATCAACGATTCAACACCTCCTAAACTCTCTGCCAGTGAAAAAAGACGAGTAGAGGAGAGAACTCGTTTTGTTTCTTCTACCGAATCTCCCTTTAATTCAAACGAAATCATTCCGCCAAATCCTTTCATCTGTTGTTTTGCTATGGCATGACCAGGATGATCCATAAAACCAGGCCAGTATACTTTTTTCACTTTTGGATGATTGCGTAACCAGTTAGCTACTTTTTCTCCATTTTCACAATGCGCTTTCATGCGTAAGCCCAATGTTTTGATTCCACGTAGTACTAAAAAGCAATCCATAGGTCCGGGAACAGCCCCACTGCTTTTTTGAATAAAATGTAATTGGTCTCGAAGTCCTTCGTCCTTTACAGCCAACGCACCCTGAATTACATCGCTGTGACCTCCTAAGTATTTAGTTGCAGAATGCATCACGATGTCTGCTCCTAAGGTAAGCGGTTGTTGCAATGCAGGAGAAGCAAACGTGTTGTCAACCGCTAGTAAAATATTATTTTTTTTAGCGATTGCCGCAATCGCTGCAATATCTGACACGTTTATCAAGGGGTTGGTAGGTGTTTCCAACCAAATCAATTTTGTTTTTGGGGTAATCGCGCGTGCTACGTTTTCGGAGTCTGTTGTGTTTACAAGATGAAAAACGATACCCATCCGCTGAAATATTTTTGTAAAAAGGCGGTAGGTACCTCCATACATATCATTGCCGCAAACCACTTCGTCGCCCGCAGATAAAAGTTTGATCACTGCATCTGTGGCAGCTACTCCACTACTAAATGAAAGTCCATAGTTGCCTCCTTCTAATTCTGCAATGGCCTCTTCCAACGCTTTGCGTGTAGGATTTTGGCTTCTCGCATATTCAAATCCCTGGTTAACACCCGGTGCTGCTTGCACATAGGTAGAGGTTTGAAAAATGGGTGTCATGATCGCCCCTGTGGATGGATCAGGATGTGCGCCTGCATGCACAAATCGAGTGGCGGCTTTCCAGTTTTTTTCTTTCATTGGTGCAAAGTACGAATTGGTTGAATAAAATGAATGATCCCTTGTATGAGTAATGGGTGAACAGGAATTGTAGGATCGCTATAGGTTTTGATATTATCCGTTTTTGAGGTGGTAGACACTGATTTGAGTACATGATTCATGTCATCAATGAAAAGCAATGTTGCAGAAGGGCGGGCATTGTGGAGAAGTTCAGCATCTTCTACTTTCACTTGAATATCTCTTTTGCCTTGCACAATCATCACCTTGCATTTCAAGTTTTTTAGAAGGGTTGCAGGATCGTGTTTAACCCATGAAATCATATAAGGTTGTACAGAGGGTCTAAATAATGAAAACAGATATGGATTCGGTTTTTGAATCCGCTTGCCTTGGAGCAGGGTGTCCAGATATACATTGGCTAATTGCTTCAGGCTATCCGGTCCACCGCCACTTGCAATTTGTTCGCGAAGCACTTGGTCAATTGGTCTTCCCGCACCAGCTATGCTGATGAACCCTTTTACCTTGGTTTGTGAAGCAGCTAGCATTCCAACCAGTGATCCTTCGCTATGCCCAGCAATGTATATTTTTTTATACCCCTGTTCTCGTAGCCAGTTAATCCAGGCTACTACATCATTGACACCATCCATGAATGACATCGTTTCTTCGCGCATGCCAGGGAATTGACTTTTGCCAATTCCTCTTTTGTCGTAACGAAGAGAGGCAATCCCACTTTTTACTAAGCTATCTGCCAATTGTAACAACGAGTTGTTTTTACCAGGGAGTTGTGTGCTATTCCCATTTCGATCAGTGGGTCCAGATCCTGCAATTATTAAAACCACGGGGCCTTTTTTGGTTTGACGGGGTGCAAAAAGTGTACCCGACAACTTGCCCTCTTTTACTACAATCGTATGATCCGTAGAGTCTTTACTGAATGTTTGAGCAGCTATCAAAAAAGGAGTTAGAACATACCATAGTAAACCAATGACTCTTTTCATAATACGTAGTTGTTGAATATTTATCTTTGCACCGCCCGCAATGTCTCACGGTATTGTGATCTGAAGGCGGATCAATTTAAACCTATGAACAAAGGTCCGATTTCTAATTTTATCCAACATCATTATCGTCACTTTAATGCAGCTGCTTTGGTGGATGCCGCCAAAGGATACGAGCAACATTTGTTGGAGGGTGGCAAAATGATGATTACGTTGGCGGGAGCAATGAGTACAGCAGAGCTGGGTGTTTCATTAGCCGAGATGATTCGCCAAGGAAAAGTAGATATTATCAGCTGTACCGGTGCAAACCTGGAAGAAGATGTGATGAATCTCGTGGCTCATTCACACTACAAGCGTATTCCTAATTACCGCGATTTAACTCCACAAGAAGAATGGGATTTGTTAGAGAATCATTATAACCGCGTTACTGATACCTGTATCCCAGAAGAAGAAGCTTTTCGTCGCTTACAAAAACATTTGGTGAAGCAATGGAAGGATGCGGAAGCAAAAGGCGAACGTTATTTTCCTCATGAGTTTCTTTATAAGGTAGTTTTAAGCGGTGAGTTGAAACAATATTATGAGATTGATCCTGCCGATAGCTGGATTGTGGCTGCTGCGGAAAAAAATATTCCAATTGTTGTACCTGGATGGGAAGATAGCACTACAGGAAATATTTTTGCGAGCTATGTGATCAAAGGTGAATTGAAGGCAAGCACTGTGAAGAACGGGATTGAGTACATGGCTTGGTTAGCAGATTGGTATCGTCAAAATTCAGGTGGAAAAGGGGTAGGATTTTTTCAAATTGGCGGTGGTATTGCAGGTGATTTCCCTATTTGCGTTGTACCTATGATGTACCAAGATCTAGAATGGCATGATGTGCCGTTCTGGAGTTATTTCTGCCAGATCAGTGACTCTACTACTTCATATGGCTCTTACTCTGGCGCAGTGCCGAATGAAAAAATTACCTGGGGTAAATTAGATATTAATACACCTAAGTTTATTGTTGAAAGTGATGCAACTATTGTAGCGCCTCTCATTTTTGCCTGGATATTAGGCTGGTAATAAATAGCCTTATTGAGAATAAAAAAAGTCCCGCTGTTGATGGCGGGACTTTTTATTTGTGTTCATTGCGTTATTAACGGGGAGGAATTTCTAGTTTAAGATCTCTTTTAAGCATTTCATTTCTGTTAGCCATTTCCCAAGCTGTATAATAAACTAACTGCGCACGTTTAGCCATCAAGGGGTAGTTAATTTTATCAGGGGTGTCTGTTGGCTTGTGATAATCTGCATGTACGCCATTAAAATAAAAAATAATCGGAACGCCTTTGTCTGCAAAGTTGTAGTGGTCACTTCTATAGTAAAAGCGGTTAGGATCGTTTGGATCATTGTAACGACGATCTAATTTCATGCCAACATAGGTTGTGTTTACTTGATCTGTAATAGGAGCTAGATCAGTACTGAGTTTATCATCGCCAATGATGTATACATAATTCAGCGAGTCTTTGTCTTTTAAATAATCGCTTCCAATTCTGCCAATCATATCAATGTTCAGATCAACCGTTGTTTTTTCTAAGGGGAGTACAGGATGCTCAGAATAATAGCGACTACCCCATAGTCCTTTTTCTTCGCCGCTCACCGTCATAAAAAGAATGCTGCGACGAGGACCTTTCCCTTCTTTTTTTGCCAATGCAAATGCCTCTGCAATTTCCAAGATTCCTGTTGTGCCGCTTCCATCATCATCGGCGCCGTAGTAAATTGTTCCATCTGCACGTTTGCCTACGTGATCGTAGTGAGAAGTGATTACTACATATTCATCTTTTTTATCTGTGCCTTCTAACAATCCTAATACATTTGAAACTTCTGTTTTGATGGTCTCCTTTGTATAGGCTAGTACAATATCTGCCTTGTAAGCTTTTGTTGCAATTTCACCTCTCTTGATACGGTCTGTTAATCCGGCAATTTCAGTTTTTAAAATAGACGCTGCAAGATCAGCGGATACATAAAATCCAAAAAGGGATTGAGCAACTTTAAATCCATTCATGCTCCAGCCACTTACCTGCGCTCCACCTTTACGAGGAAAATTAGATTGAATAATCAAGATGCCTGCAGCTCCGCGGCTGAGTGCTGCATTCATTTTTGCATTGGGAGAATTAGGTGCATTCATCGGACGAGCAGAAGAGTTGGGCTTATAGTCAGCTGGTGTTCCATCTGCAATCAGTACGAGTTTACCCGCTACATTTAAATCTTTATAGTCATTGCGAATGTCTCCATCTACAATGCCAAATCCCGCAAACACCACTTCTGAAAAACGCATACCTGCATTGTAGTTACTGGTGAAGGGTTGAAAATGATCTCCGAGTTTTGCAGCGGCTCCGTTAATTTCAATGGAGGCGTACGTCATAGAATCTTTATACAAAGGATAATATTGACGATAGCTTCCGTTGTTACCTGGGAGAAGTCCCAATGATGCAAAGTGATTTTGGATATAAGAGGCTGCCTTTTCCAGACCAGGTGAGGGGGTATCTCTCCCTTCCATCTCTGCACCGGCAATCGTGTATAAATGGCGTTGCATATCCGCAGCTGTGATAGTTGATGCAGCTTTAACAACAGCCTTGTCTTTTTTTTGCCCCATTACAAACAGGGGTCCAACGAGCACAATGAGTGCGAAAAGTTTTTTCATGTTGATTTTATTAGGCAGGTATAAATATAATCTCATTCAAGTGAATGAGAGCACCTCTTTGACGAATGGTCTGTAAATTACTTGCAGGCTATTTTTTGAACTCTGTTTTGGTGTCTTCCTCCCTCAAATGGGGTAACCAAAAACTGTTCTACCATTTCTTGAGCAAGGGCTTCTGACACAAAGCGGGCGGGAATGCATAGCACATTTGCATCATTATGTGAGCGGGCGAGCGTAGCCAACTCTGCTTGCCAACAAAGCGCTGCTCGAATGCCTGCATGCTTATTAGCCGTTATTGCAACGCCATTACCACTTCCGCATAAAAGTATTCCGCAAGCGGCTTTCCCTTCTTCCACAGCATTTGCAACCGGGTGTGCATAGTCAGGATAGTCTACTGAGTTTTCATCGAAAGGGCCTAGGTCCAGTAGTTGATAGCCTTTTGATTGTAAAAAAGAAATCAATTGCTTTTTGTATCCAAATCCAGCATGATCACTTCCAATGGCAATAGGGAGTTGAAAATTAAAGGACATACGATTAAAATTTAGTTAGGGGTTTAACTCCACTCTTGTTTTTGTTCTTTTTCCTGACGCTTATTAATGCGCGCTGCAATAATGATACTGGCTTCAAATAATAAGTAAAGAGGAATGGTTACAATCGTTAAACTAAATGGATCTGTTGAAGGAGTGATGATAGCTGCAGCTATCAGAATGATTACAAACGCATGTCTTCTGTACTGTCTTAAAAATCGTGCGGATACAATTCCGATGCGCGTAAGTAAACTCATTAAGAGCGGAAGCTGAAATAATAAACCAATGCCTAGTGTTGTATAAATCAGATTCTCCAAATAATCAGAAAAGGAGGGCATGATTTGAATTTGGGGACTCAGCTTATAGTTAAAATAAAAGTTAACCATGAATGGAGTCAGTATATAATACCCAAATAAAACACCCATGAAAAATAAAAGGGAAACCCAGAATATAACTCCTCTTGTTTTTTTTAATTCATTGGGAGAGAGAGCGGGTTTGATAAAGCGCCAGAACTCCCAAAACACATAGGGGAAAGCCAGAATTAATCCACCGATAAATGCCAGTGTAAACGAGGCAATGAATTGCCCGGTCATCGTTGTTTCCAAAAATTTTGTTTCTACCGGTGGAAAACAAAGCGCATCTCCAATACCAATTTTTTGTCCTGCTTGACAAAGCCAAACGGCTGATACAAAATCAGGACGGGTAGGACCAAATAATAATTTGTCAACAACAAAATCGGATTTAATAAAAATAAAAATTGCAGCAATCAGCACGGCGATCACTGCGCGGATAATATGCCAACGAAGCTCTTCGAGGTGATCGATAAAAGACATTTCTCCCGTAGGAGTCGTGTCTCTTTTTTCAAAAAAATCAAATAATGCCATGCCTGAAAATCTGTAGCAAAGATAAGGGTCGAATCCAGTTATCTGTCTAAGCGACGTAAACGAACAGTTTCAATGCGCGTGTCAGATACACTTAGGATTTCAAATTCATACTCGCCAATTATAATTCGTTCTTTTTGCTGTGGAATAGTTTCGTGCGAGTTAATAATATAGCCAGAAAGGGTTTCTGCTTCCTCATCCGTAAAGTCAAGTCCGTATTTTTCTTGTAAATGGTCTAGTTCAATGCGTCCAGAAAAGATAAAATCACCATTATCGAGCTTGCGTTCTAAAAACTCTTCTGTGTCATATTCGTCTTGTATCTCTCCAAATAGTTCTTCCAGCACATCTTCCATTGTTACAATGCCTGCAGTTCCGCCAAACTCATCTACTACCCAGGCGATACTTTTTCTTTCTTTTGTAAATTTTCCAATCAGGTCGGAAGCGCTCATGCTTTCAGGAACAGCAGGAATAGGATGAAGAATATCTTGTATTTGTTTGGGCTGTTCAAAAAGATCCAACTGGTGAACATATCCTATAATGCGGTCTATGTTTTCTTCATATACCACAAGCTTGCTCAACTTTGTGTCGATGAACTTTTGCTTCAACACATTAACAGGCGCATCGCTGGAGATGCCAATCACTTCTTTGCGGGGCACCAGACATTGACGCACTCTTATCTTAGGAAGTTCTTGTGCGTTTTCCATGAGCTGGGCACTTCTTTCTTTGCGCTCCTCTTCCTCTTGTCCCTTAAACAAAAATTTTAAATCTTCTCTGCGTAATGATCCTTTTTGTGGGTGTAGTCGAAGATTGAAAATATATTTTAACACCCACTCCGCTGCATCCATTAAGCTGGTGGCAATCGGGTAGAATAGTTTATAAAAAATCCAGAATACTGGTGCCAGCGCCAAAAGTAAAGTGGTGCTTCGGGCACGAAATAAAGCACGGGGGATAAACTCTCCTAATACGAGTACAATTAGTGTGGCAAGTACTATCTCTACAAGTACGCGTACGAGATCATTGCCAATCTCTAAGCGTAGCCATAGCAGTTGCATCACACTGCTTAGTTGTAATCCTAATAAAACTAAAAAAAGAGTAAATCCTAACAGAGTAGTGCCTAAAAAACGATCGGGTGCCTCAAAGAATTCTCGTACAAACTGAGAAGCTTTTTCCTGCTTTTTTTTATTGAGTTCCAAGCTAAGTCGGTTGGCATTATAAAATGCCATTTCAATTCCGGCAAAAAAGCCCATGAGCAACAAGGTCAGGATAAATAATAAAAGGGGGCCGGCGGCAATCATAGTTTGTTCAAATAATCCAGTACTAATTTTTCTACTACTTCACAGGTTTGTGTGAGGTTATCATTAACCACTATCGTATCAAAATTGGTTCGAAATGTCATTTCCCAGGTTGCTTTTTCAATACGAGTTTGCAACGATGCGGGGGATTCGGTTCCTCTCGATTCCAATCTTCTTTTTAACTCCTCGATCGATGGAGGCTCAATGAAAATGGACAAACTGTTTGGATAATTTCTTTTTACGGCTAAACCACCTTTTACATCTACATCGAGTAGTGGAACTTTTTGTGCATCCCAAATTCGGGTCAACTCACTTCGGAGTGTTCCATAATATTTACCCTCGTATACCATTTCCCATTCTGCAAACTCATCCTTTTCTATTCGCTGTTTGAATTCGTCTGCAGAAATAAAATAATAGTCTACGCCATTCTTTTCATTGGCCCGCGGCGAGCGAGTGGCGCAGGAAACAGAAAACCCTAATCGCTGAGGAAGTGATTTTAAAAGATGATGCACCACCGAAGTTTTTCCGGCACCGGAAGGGGCGGCTATGATGATGATCTTATGTGAAGGATTCGACATAATGTGATCTCCCGTGGGCGAAGATCAATATCTTTTTTTCTTGAAATTTCCACCTGGGCGGTTGGGCCGGCCATTGCCTTGAGAACGGTACTTGCCTCTTCCCTTTCCATAACCACCTCTTCCCATTTCTCTTTCAGGTTGATGACGGTAGGCTTTTACATAAGGCGTGTTGGTGAAAGTCAATTGCCCATTGGTGATATTGTCCAGCTCGCTTTGAATGGCATCATCATATACTGACTCTTTGTGCCAGTTGTTATAGGCCAACTTCATATAGTAAGCGATCGCATTTCCAAATGCTTGTCTCTTTTCTGGATTTTCTTCTTTGAGCGCCTTATCAATGACCATTTCGAGGTTCTTACCCAAATGAGAAAATCGAGGATGTCTCTTGGGGTAAGGAAGAGGCTGTGGCTTAGCCTTGAGTGATTCACGGGTTGGGATCGGATAAGGTGATTTAACGTTTAAATCAAAATCCGCAATTAAAAAGAGATGATCCCAAAGTTTGTGACGATAGTCTTCAATATTTTTTAATTGAGGGTTTAAAAAACCCATCAGCTCAATAACAGCTTGCGCATTATGCTGTCTTTTTTCCGGATCTTTTGTAGCCTGAACGTATTCGACCATTCTTTGTACGTGACGACCATATTCCCGCATGGTCAGGTGTTTGCGGGTGGTGTTGTACTCCATATTCTGTGCATCCATATTTCCAAAGGTACTAAACCAACCGAAAGCAGACAAGTTGACCCTGCCTACCTTTGTGCCCGATGCAAGTCGTGTTTCTAATTTCCCGGGGTAAGGATATGCACAAGGCAGAAGGATTGTTGCATTTACTAGCCCAATGCGTTCAGCACCATAAAGGCCCTACGTATTGTTTAGTGGCCCCGGCCTTTTTAAAGAATTTTGCGCCTTCGGGCTGTAGGTTTAAAAAGCTACCCAAGTGGGTAAGCTACCTACCCTTCAACCTGGGGTGGGCAGTTTTTAAAAGACTCTCCTCGTTGGACGTCTCCTTACTTATTACTACCGATACATACTCAAACTTTAATCCATCGGTAGAACCTTTATTGGCCCCTTGTTACGAAATAGCTTCCACTTCGCTGCCCTCATTACATTTTTTTATACTAGGGCAAGTACCCACTGAAAAAGAGTTTTTGTTTTTGTTGAAGGCATTCTCTCAATTCAAGAAACGACAGCAATCTGCAATGCAGTTGGTAATTTCTGAGTGGTCTTTGTATTCAATTGCAAGGTATAAAGAGCAACTAGCAACCTACAAATTTCGAGAGGCCGTCCAGGTACTTAATCTCGACAGCTTTGAAAAGATGATGCAACTTGAGTCAACATCTTTTGCACTGATTGCTACCGATCAGCAAGGTGATTTACCACTGTGGCAACAAAAGGCCAGACAGTTAAAAATTCCTTTACTTGTACCAGCGTCTTTTCAAGTAGATGCCAAGCAGCCCCAAAGCTTTCTTCTATATTCTACCAATGAAATTCAGTCGCTGGCAGAACAAATGATGCTCGTTTATAAAGACGAAAATCTTCGGTCCCAAATGATAAAATCTGCCGGTTCGCTACCGGCATGCGTATCTTTGCAGTCTCATCCTATTTATTATGAATACCTCCACCATACAAATTGAAGTAACTACTGACGAAAAACGAATTCCTGCTGCAATAAGCTGGAAAGCAAGTGATGCAGCTGATGAAAAAATGCAAACTGCGAGAGCGCTGCTTCTTTCTATTTGGGATCCTGCTGACAAGGCTGCGCTGCGAATTGATCTATGGACTAAAGAGATGATGGTAGATGAGATGGCAGATTTTTTTTACCAGACCTTGATGACAATGGCTGATACGTATGGCCGAGCTACCCAGTATGCAGATCAGGTAGAAGAGATGAAAGGATTTGCTAAATCCTTTTACGCTAAATTCAGAGAAAAGCAATTACAACAAAACAAAGCTTAATCTATACATATGTCACTTGAGCAACAGATCATGTCTGACCTTAAAGCGGCCATGTTGGCAAAGAACGAAGTAGCGCTTCGTAGTTTACGCGCCATCAAAGCTGCTATTTTATTAGCAAAAACTGCCGAAGGAGGTAGTGGAGAACTTTCTGCCGATGCAGAAATGAAAATCCTGCAAAAAATGGTCAAGCAACGTAAAGACTCATTGGATATTTTTTCACAGCAGGGCCGTACAGATTTAGCACAAAAGGAACAAGAAGAGATTGCCGTTATCGAAAAGTTTCTTCCAAAGCAAATGGATGCAGAAGAATTACGCGTTGTCTTGAAAGAAATCATTGCAAAAACTGGTGCGTCAACTGCTGCTGATATGGGAAAAGTAATGGGAGCTGCCAATAAAGAGTTAGCCGGCAAGGCAGAAGGCAAATTGATTGCTTCATTGGTGAAAGAATTGTTAAGCGGACAGTAGTTTTTCATGTTTATTGATATTCTTCTTTTACTCCTTTTAGTATTTGCTACCTATACGGGGTACAAGCGTGGATTGATTGTTGGCGTCTTGTCCTTTATCGCAATAGTAGTAGGAATGGCCGCAGCGATGAAATTATCTGTGGTTGCCACGGCTTATCTGGAATCTTATTTTCATTGGAAAGGAAGTTGGGTGCCCCCTGTTTCTTTTTTATTGGTATTTATACTTGTAGTCGTATTAATTCGACTAGGGGCTAATGCACTTGAAAAAGGAGCACAGTTAATTACATTGGGTTGGGCAAATACGTTAGGAGGAATTTTATTTTATTGGGTTATTTTTCTTTTTGCAACCAGTGTTATTCTTTTTTATCTCGTTGAACTTCCTTTTTTCCCCACTACTTCTTTGCAGGAATCACAGTCCTATCCCTATCTAAAGGAAATTGGGCCTTGGGTGATTAATGGGTATGCAAAAGTTTTTCCTTTGTTTCAAGGAATGTACCAAGACCTTGAACATTTCTTTGATGGCATTAAGCAAAGCATCCCACAACCTTAATCTTGTTGGCAGTTGGTTATTGGTTGAAAACAACTAATTTAGCAAGAGTGCGAATGTTGTTATACCTATGAATTACGAAATCAAACAAAAAGAAAAGTTTAGGTATGTGGAGGAAGGTACCGGTGAACCCATCGTTTTATTACATGGGTTATTTGGCGCCCTCAGTAATTTTCAGGGACTAATCGAATATTTCCGATTCCATAACCGTGTTATCGTTCCCTTGTTGCCTTTATTGGATATGGATATTTTGCACACCTCTGTAGGAGGACTTGCTAAATATGTGAATCGTTTTTTAGAGACGCTTGAGTTAGATAATGTGCATTTATTAGGAAATTCTTTGGGAGGACACGTGGCGCTGGTGCACACTTTAAAAAATCCTTCGCGTATTCGCTCCCTCATTTTAACAGGAAGCTCCGGACTATTTGAAAATGGAATGGGCGATAGTTATCCGCGTCGGGGAGATTACGAATACATCAAAAATAAAACGGCTCTTACCTTTTATGATCCCGCT
>DDPN01000142.1:21964-23915 GCA_002342205.1 Chitinophagaceae bacterium UBA2467
TGGGGTAACAATGATACCATTACTCCTCCGTTTGTTGGGCAAGAATTCAATAAGCTAATTCCCAATAGCGAACTACATTTTATTGATAAATGTGGACATGCTCCCATGATGGAGGTGCCTGATGAATTCAATAAAATATTGCACGGATTTTTGAATAAATTACGACAGACTACAACAGTCGGCTAATGCAAATACAGGAGCTTAATTATGCGAGTTTACCCTGGATCCAGCAAATGGATTCCGTCGCTTCTGCCATGCAACGAATGGAAGATGAGCAACTCACGCAGTTACCTGTAGTGGAGGGCGACCATTATGTTGGTCTTTTGAATATGGATTTGTTATTGAGTGCAGAGGATGATTCGCTTCCTGTTCAGCACTTAATTCATTTGTTGCCAAAACCACAGATTCATCCGGAAGATCANNCTGCCGAAGGTGAATTGCTGGGTGTTGTAGAGCAAACCGAATTGATGAGTGCTGTTTCAGCGTTTTTAGGACTACATGAAAGTGGGGCCTTGCTGGTGGTAGAGAAAGAACTTCATCAATACTCTGCCAGTGAAATTATCAAGTTGGTAGAGACAAATGATGTGCAGGTGATGCAATTAAATACGCGATCGAATGCTCAAGCGGGAACGATGCTGATTACACTTCGACTAAATCGCTCTGAGATTTCTGATATTATATCAACTTTTCAGCGTTACGAGTATACAATTCGATTTTTTATTGGAGAAGAACAATATGCTAATGAGCTTCGCGCCAATTATGACAATCTGATACATTATCTTAAGATATAGTTCCTATTTCGGGGACTCATTTTTTTAGCGTGTATGTGCAAGAAGGTTTTATTGATCTTAACTATTGGGCTTTTTTACTCGCTTTCATCCATCCATGCGCAGTTTGCTTTATCACCAGCCGATTCAATTCCCTCTGTGGATTCTTTTACGCGTATCAAAAATTATTTACCAGGATTTGATACTATCCAACCTACATCGAGTACATCATTTTTGATTTCTTCATTGGTGGTAAAGGGGAATAAAAAAACAAAGTCAACTATTCTACTTCGTGAAGTACCTTTTAGAGCAGGCATGCATTTTTCACTAGCTGAGTTGATTGATTTATTTCAGCGGGGAGAACAGCAACTCATGAATACGACCTTGTTTCATACGGCCCGTATTTATGCAAGTAAGTTTGAGGGAAACTGTTTGGAAGTAACGATAGAAGTTGCTGAGCGATGGTATTTGTTTCCATTTCCTTTTTTTAGTTTGGTAGATCGAAATTTCAACCAGTGGCTAGTAGAGCATAATGCGAGTTTACAGCGCGTCAATTATGGTCTTAAATTATTGTATAATAATCCTACTGGTCATAACGACAGGATGCGCTTATGGTTGATTAATGGATATACAAAGGAAGTCTCATTGAGTTACGAAAAGCCCTACTTTGATCGTAAAATGCAATGGGGGTATCGAGTAGCTGTACGAACCGGTAAAGGGCGCGAGGTGAATTATAATACAGAAGAGGATAAACAACTTTTTTTACGATACCCCGATTTTGTTCGCTGGTTTTCCTCTGCTGGTACAGAGTTGATCTATAGGCCAAAACTTTATGCGCGTCATAGTTTTGGATTTTATTATTATCAAGAAAGAGTAACTGATACGGTTGCACAGCTTAACCCTGATTATTTTGGTAGCGCAAAAAAAGTTATTCGATTTCCGGATCTTTTTTACCAGTTCTCCTATGTAAAGATGGATTATCTACCCTATCCTAGTAAGGGACTTGCCACTCGAATAAAAGTGAGTAAGCTTGGACTTACTCCCTCGTTCAATCTTTGGCAATTACATTGGAAAACAGTAGCCGCATGGCCTGTTGGTTTAAAAAATATTTTTACTGCTGAGTCGTATGCGGGGCTTAAACTCCCTTTTCATCAACCTTACATCAATAGAAGATTCTTGGGATA
>DDPN01000142.1:23953-36072 GCA_002342205.1 Chitinophagaceae bacterium UBA2467
CCTGGGTTTATTCGTAAACGTGCTACCGTAAATGCAATTCCATTCAGACTATTTGCAAAAGTTTATTCTAATGCTGGTTATGTCTATAGTCCCACTACTCTGAATAATCAGCTGCAAAACAGATTTCTGCAGGCAAGTGGAATTGGGATTGATCTTCTTTCGCTTTATGATTTAACGATTCGAATAGAATATAGCTTCAATAACTTAGGGCAAAACGGATTATTTTTGCACCGCACCAGCAATTTTTAACATGAAAGCAGCGATCTACAGTCGGGTGATTGATGAAACCCAGTTATTATCGTTGCAGCTTTTTTTTGAAGCACTCTATCAGCAAAAAGTAGAACCCGTTCTTTTTAAAACGCTCTATGAACAGATTCGTGATAAAGTGCGTTTGCCTGACTCTGTTCAGATTTTTACCTGTGCCGCAGACCTGACCGACGGGATAGAACACATTATCAGTTTGGGTGGTGATGGCACACTGCTTGATACCATTACATTGGTTCGTGATAAAAAAATCGGTGTGATGGGAATCAATTTTGGTCGTTTAGGATTTTTAGCCAGCATTGGTAAAGAGCAGGTCGAGATGGCTGTAAAAGCATTAGCGCAACGTACTTATGTAGAAGATCGTCGAACATTGATTCATGTTGATGCAAATATTCCACTATTTGGAGAAGTTCCTTATGCATTAAATGAGTTTACTCTTTTAAAAAGGGATGTCAACTCAATGATTAAAATTCATACTTATCTCAATGGTGAGTTTTTAAATACATATTGGGCAGATGGATTGATTGTAGCAACACCTACCGGCTCTACAGGATATTCACTAAGCTGTAATGGTCCTATTGTTTTTCCAGATTCACAAAGTTTTGTCATCACCCCTGTGGCACCCCATAATTTAAATGTGCGTCCCATAGTAGTACCCGATGATAATGTCATTTCATTTGAAATAGAAAGCAGAGGTGATCAGGTAATTTGCTCATTGGATGCGCGTCGTGAAATTGTTCATAAGGACGTACAATTGGCAATTCGAAAAGAACAATTTACTGTCAACCTTTTGCGACTCAGTGAAAATAATTTTTTACAAACCCTGCATAATAAACTGACCTGGGGTCTGGATAAACGAAACTGATGGTATACGAAATCAGTATTCTTAAACGTTAGTGAGGGCAAGATGAATTTCAGAAAGCAAATTGGTTTAGTTAGTTTTTTTATGCTGGTCAGTATAAGTCTGTTTAAGGCTTCTGCGCAGCAGGGAGATTATTATACAGGTGAAATTGGAATAGGCTTGGGAGCGGCACATTATTTTGGAGACCTTAATTCTACAACGCAACTCAATCGTCCAAAGCCAGCTGCAACTTTGTTTTACAGAAAAAATTGGGGACAATATATTGCCACCCGTGTGGGAGTCAGTTTTGCGCAAATCGGTTATGCGGATCGTTATAATACCCACAATGAAATACAATTAAAACGAAACCTGAGCTTTAATTCGAATGTGTGGGAATTATCCTTGCAAGGTGATTTTAATTTTTTCAGATTTGTTCCTCACGAACCAGGGTTTAATTTCACTCCCTACATTACACTTGGAGCTGGGTTAATCAATTATGACCCTTACACCTATCTTAATAACGAAAGAATTTATTTCCGACAATTACCAATTGGCACCGAAGGTCAAAATAGTCCGCTGTATCCGGAAAGAAAAATGTACAGTAACAATGCGCTGAGTATTCCATTTGGCGGTGGGTTTAAGTATTCTATTGGGGGTGGTCGTCTCAACCTAACACTGGAGGTATTGCATCGTTATACCAGCACCGACTACTTAGATGATGTCAGTACTACTTATGTGGATCCTGCTGCTTTTCCCAAACCACCCGGCGGTGTTTCAGTAGCGCAATTGTTGAGCGACCGTTCCGGTGAAATTGGTACCCCTATTGGCATTCCGGGTCGTCAACGCGGAAACGGGAGTCGTCAAAAAGACCAGTTTGTGACAGCTGTGTTGATGGTTAGCTTCAATTTGATGAGTTATAAATGTCCATCGGCCGATTAAAAAATGGGTACCTTTGCGGCTCATTGGATCACTCCTATGTCAAGCCTGTCTGCACTAATAAATAAAGAACGTCTTCCTCGCCATATTGCGATCATTATGGACGGGAATGGCCGTTGGGCAAAGGAAAAAGGCGAGGATCGTCTTTACGGACATTACCAAGGCGTGGAAAGTGTAAGAGATATTGTGGAGGGTGCCGCTGAATTGGGGATTGAGTACCTCACCCTTTATGCATTTTCAACTGAAAACTGGGATCGGCCAGCTGATGAGGTTTCGGGTTTGATGGAATTGTTGGTCACCACTATCCGAAAAGAAGTAAGCACCCTGAACAAAAATAATATCCGTCTTCATGTAATTGGTGACCTGAATATGTTACCGGAGCATGCCCGAAATGAATTACAGGAAGGGTTGGATATGACAGCTGCCAACACGGGCTTAAATCTGGTCATGGCCTTAAGTTATAGCGGGAGATGGGAATTACTCGAAGCTGTACGCAACATAGCAAAGGCCGTAAAATCCGGGGAGCTTGACCCAGCAGAAATCGATGAACAAACACTGCAAAACAATCTTTCCACTCATGCCTTTCCCGACCCGGAATTGATGATCCGCACCAGTGGGGAATACCGCATCAGTAACTTCCTTTTGTATCAGCTTGCTTATGCAGAATTATACTTTACTGACGTCTGCTGGCCAGACTTTAGAAAGAAGAATTTAGTTGAGGCGCTGTTAGACTATCAGCAACGGGAAAGAAGATTCGGAAAAATCAGTGAACAGCTTTAACAAACACTTTCGATTTTAAGCCTTAATTTGCCAACCGGCGCCAAAGGCTTTTAACATAACTAATTGATTTATAACTAACTGCAATAAAAACAGAAAGGCCCAAAATCGCCCCAATCAAGAATTATTACTGATGCGAGTATTATTTCAGAAAATCGGTTTTTTTCTCATCGGAATCATTTTGACCGGTGTCTGCTCTTCGTTGGCTGCTCAGGTAACCCCTGACACCACAAAACCTACCTCAGTTGACCCCCGGTTAATAGAATGGGAAAATGCCAGAGTAGTTAAGGAATATTCCATTGCTGATGTGAAGATTACAGGTATTCGATATCTGGATACTTCCATCGTGTATTCTATTGCCAATCTGCAGCCCGGCGACAAGTTTGTACATCCAGGAGCTGAACTATTTGGAAAAGCAATCAGCAATTTATGGCGCCAAAAACTCTTTTCTGGGGTACAGGTATTTGTAACCAAAATCGAAGACGATAAGGTATGGGTAGAGATCAACATACAGGAGCGTCCTCGTTTAGGAAATTACAAGTTCAGTGGAATCCGTAAATCAGAAGAAGAGGATATCCTTACTAAGATCAGCTTAACGAAACAAACCATTATCACTGAAAATACACGCAGAGAAATTGTTGAAAAAATCACCAAGCATTACGCTGAAAAAGGTTTTCGTAATGTCACTGTAAAGATTGAAGAAAAACCAGACCCTGCATTCGCTAATTCCAATCAATTACTGATCAATGTAAATAAGGGAGAGCGTGTTCGTATTGGTGATATCAATTTTTATGGCAATCAAGAAGTAGATGATCTGCGCCTGAAAAAACAATTGAAGGGAACCAAGGAAATGACCAGAGTCACCTTGCGTCCAGATAAATCAGTTAGCCCTTATGGAACAAACACAAGCGCAAATGTTCGCGAGTACTTTCGTTCATTTGGTTTTCTTTCTCCAAGCAGAACAAAGCGAATGCTGGATCCCTATTTCAGATTCAAGTTGTTGAGTTCCGCCAAGTTTGATGATAAAAAATACGGAGAGGATAAAGAAAAGGTTCTCAATTACTATAATTCTTTAGGCTACCGTGATGCACAAATTGTTGCAGATACACAGTATTTGACTTCCAAAGGCCATATGAATGTCGACTTCAAGATCAACGAAGGGCGCCGTTATTATTTTGGAGATATTGTATGGAAAGGAAATTCTAAATTCTCTGATTCTATTTTGAATGTCCTACTGGGTATTAACAAAGGAGACATTTACAATGTGGCCATTTTGAATAAGCGCTTAGGAAAAGAAGCTTCACAAGAAGGAGGAGATATTAGTGGTTACTACATGGATGACGGTTATTTATTCTTCCGTGCAGAGCCTATCGAAATGGCGGTTAACAACGATACCATCGATTATGAAATTCGTTTGATGGAGGGTCCGCAGGCACGTATTAAAAATGTGACCATTGCAGGAAATGAAAAAACAAAAGATCACGTAATACGTCGTGAACTGCGCACTGTTCCTGGAGAATTATTCAGCCGAGCACAATTGATTCGTTCACAACGTGAGTTAGGAAATCTTCAATTCTTCAATCAGGAAAAAATAAATCCTGGGGTTGTACCTAACCAAGAGGATGGAACCGTTGATATCAATTGGCAATTGGAAGAAAAATCAGCTGATCAGTTGGAGTTATCTGCCGGATGGGGTGGAGGAATTGGATTGACAGGAACATTGGGTGTTACATTCAATAACTTTTCTGTCAAGAATATTTGGAAAAAATCTGCATGGGATCCATTGCCAACAGGAGATGGTCAAAAATTAAGTGTGCGTATGCAGTCGAATGGCCGAGCCTATCGCTCTTATAGCGCATCATTTACCGAACCTTGGTTGGGTGGTAAAAAAAGAAATTCATTGACAGTTGGATTCAATAGCAGTCGTTTCTCTAATGCATTTGATCCCTTCACCGGACGTATTGATAAAGCTCGCTCAGATACGAACTACTTAAGCACGAGTGGTATTTCGGTTGCATTTGGAAAACAATTGAAGTGGCCGGATGACTATTTCAATTTTGTATTCACCTTCAACTACACTCGTTATAAGCTTAGCAACTATCCTATTTTTAGTTCTGACTTCACGTCTGGAACGTCTAACAATGTCAGTATCAAACTTGCTTTACAACGATCTTCTGTTTTCAATCCGATATTCCCAACCAGTGGTTCTAACTTTTTAGCGAGTGTGCAATTAACGCCACCCTATTCATTAGTTTCAAATACTGGTACGGGTTATAATGCATACAGAAGGCCGGAGTATCACAAGTGGCGTTTCAATGCAGAATGGTATGTTCCCATAGGTAAACCACTGGGTTCAGGCACAGAAAAGAACAAACAATTTGTATTGAAATTAGCAGCCAAGTATGGTTTCATGGGTCGCTATAATAAAGATCTTCCCTATTCACCATTTGAACGTTTCCAAGTTGGAGACGCAGGCTTGACTAACAATTTTGGATTATTAGGATATGATATCGTAGCACATCGAGGTTATCCGGTTTATCAGAACTCTGACCCTACTATCAATCCTGATCAGCAGAGCGCCAGCCAGTTCTTCACTATTTTCAATAAATATCAATTGGAAGCGCGCTTCCCGCTAGTAACTAATCCAAGCAGTACTATTTATGCACTGAGCTTTTTTGAGGCGGCTAATGGTTGGTATAATTACAAAGACTATAATCCTTTCCGCTTGCGTCGAAGTGTAGGGGTGGGAATGCGTTTTTTCCTCCCTATGTTCGGGTTGCTAGGATTTGATTACGGTATTGGATTGGATCGGGCCATTCCTGGACAAAACAATGGGCTGAAAGGGATCTCTCGATTTACATTCATGTTAGGATTTGAACCTGAATAAATTTCGATTATGAAAAAGTTCTTATTAGTTTTTTCATTTTTATTGAGTGCCTTCATTGGGTCTGCCCAGAAATATGCCATTGTAGACACCCGATATATTTTAGATCGTTTGCCCGAATACAAAGCGGCTCAACAGCAATTAGATGTCATGGCTGCTACTTGGCAATTACAAATAGATAGTATGCAAGCTTCGCTGGACAGAATGTACCGTGAGTTTGATGCGGAGCAGATCATGTTAACAGCCGAATTGAAAAAAAGAAAAGAAGACCAGCTCTTTGCCAGAGAAAAGGAGTTGCGGGATCTTCAACGGAAGCGTTTTGGATTTGAAGGGGATTTATTTAGAAAACGCCAAGAATTAGTGAAGCCAGTTCAGGATAAAGTCTACAATGCTATTCAGAAAATGGCTGCTGCGAAAGGGTATGACTTTGTACTCGATAAAAGTGAAGGAATTACCATTATATTTGCCGACCCCAAACTCGATAAAAGCGAAGAGGTGTTGAAAGAGTTAGGGATCCGATAAACGTTCAATCCAATTTAAAACCAATACGTAATGAAAAAGTTCGTTGTGATTTTAGCCGTAACAGGTTTGTTTGCATTTGCAAATGCAGCACAAGCTCAGATTAAGATCGGCTATATTAATGTGGAGAATGTTCTTTCTCTGATGCCAGAAGTTGGGAAATTAGATTCAATTCTATCCCGTTACCAGCAGGATTCTATCAATCCTCAGTATGCTTCTTTAATCCAAACCTATCAGTACAAGGATAGCGTGTACAAGGATACGTTGAAGCCACCGCCAGCCGCTGTAAAAAAGCAATTAGAAGAAGAGCTTCCTCAGTTGATTAATACCATTCAAAACTGGCAGCAAATTGTGAACCAGGCTATTGAGGCAAAGCAAAATGAATTGTTAGCTCCGTTGTATCGTAAAATCTATGATGCGATTCGTGCCGTTGCTAAAGAAAAAGGGTACACGCATGTATTGAATAAGGATACCTTACTTGTTGCACCAGATGCTGATGATATGATCGCTTCTGTGGCTGCAAAATTGAAGTTGACACTTCCTAAGGCGCCTGCTGCAGCACCGCCCACAAAATAAGTTGAATTCGTTTTTTTAAGAGCCCGGTCAAACAGATCGGGCTCTTTGTTTTAGTCGAGTTACATTTGTAATATGAGTGCAGTTACTCCTCCTGCAAAGGGTCCTATTGGTGTTTTTGATTCTGGCTATGGCGGGTTAACCATCCTGCGTAGTTTGGTTGAACAATTACCTTCCTATGATTTTTGTTATTTAGGAGATAGTGCACGCTCGCCTTATGGGAACCGTTCCTTTGATGCAGTTTATACGTATACATTGGAGGCGGTTCAATGGTTTTTTAAGCAAGGTTGTCCCTTAGTAATATTAGCTTGTAATACTGCATCTGCAAAAGCATTACGTACTATTCAGCAAAAGGATTTACAAAAAATCGCTCCTGCTAATCGGGTATTGGGAGTTATACGACCCACAACAGAAGTGATTGGTCAATATTCCCAAACAGGTAAAGTAGGAATTTTGGCTACGGAGGGAACGGTACAGTCGCAGTCTTATCCCATTGAAATTGCAAAATTTTTTCCCTCATTGGAAGTGACGCAAGAAGCCTGTCCCATGTGGGTTCCTTTAATTGAAAACAATGAACAGGATAGCGAGGGCGCCGATTATTTTGTACAAAAACACTTGAACGCTATTTTTTCAAAAAGTCCTCAAATCGATTTATTGTTACTGGCCTGTACGCACTATCCACTCTTGCGTACCAAAATTGAAAAATACATCCCAGCGGGGGTAAAGCTGCTTTCCCAAGGCGATATTGTTGCCTCCAGTTTAGTTGATTACTTGAATCGACATCCTGAAATTGCTTCCCGCTGTACTCGTCAGGGTAATTTGCAGTTTCATACCACTGATAATAGGTTGGACTTTGACCGCCACGCAGCCCATTTTTTTGGAAGCCCCATTTCTTCAAAAGAGGCTCAGTTAGGGGATAGCTGCTGCTAACTGGCTGGCAGTCATCGTCTTATTTTTCTTTTCGCTCTCCTTGTAATCCCTTACCTTTGCGGTCCTTTCACAAAACGACGGGTGTGGTGACCTGGCGTAAGTAAATGGAAATCCGGATCGTTCTCCCGATCCATCTTTCATCTAACGTGAAAAAAAGAGACTAAAATGAAACGTACTTTTCAACCTCATCGTAAGCGTCGTAAAACCGTACACGGATTTCGTAAGCGTATGCAAACTGCCAATGGACGTAAAGTATTGGCTAGTCGTCGTGCAAAAGGTCGCAAAAAGTTGACTGTGTCTGACGAGCGCAAATTGAAATAACCCATCGCCTCCCTGAGGTTTTGATAACTTTACAGCTCCGGAATACCGGAGCTTTTTTATTTTCTTTTCATGATGGTGCGACACACATTTGGTAAAGCAGAACGATTAAAAAGTCGAAAATCGATTGATGCGCTTTTTAAGGAAGGTCAGCGATTTAATATGGGCTCCATCCGTGTGTTGTATCGTCCAGTTGCACAATCCGGCATTCGAGTAGGTGTTGGCGTTTCGGCCCGGCAATTCAAGTTAGCGGTTGAACGCAACCGGGTTAAGCGCTTATTGCGCGAGTCGTACCGATTACAAAAACAGATCCTTGCTCCTGTAGTAGAACATTGCAAGGGGTTGGATGTTTTTTTTATTTATACGGCACCTGCAATGCCGGTCTATTCAGCACTCGCTCCTCAAATGGAAAAAATTCTCACTAAACTCAATACCATTCTTGCAAAAGAATCCAACTAATATCTCGCTGTTTATAAAACGCATTTTGATTTTACCCTTTTTGGTGTTGATCAAATTGTATCAATGGGTTTTATCACCATGGATAGGACCCAAATGCCGTTATACACCAACTTGCTCTCACTATGCAGCAGAGGCATTGCAAAAGCATGGTCTTTTAAAAGGACTTTGGCTTTCTATAAAAAGAATTAGCCGCTGCCATCCGTGGGGAAGCAGCGGCTATGATCCAGTTCCTTAAAGAACCTGGTTAGCTGGCTTTTTCAAAACGTGCAGCCACTACATTCCAGTTGATTACTTGCCAGAATGCACCTAAATAATCAGCTCTTCTATTTTGATACTTTAGATAATAGGCATGCTCCCATACATCTACTCCTAAAATGGGTGTTCCTTTTACTTCTGCAATGTCCATAAGGGGATTATCCTGGTTAGGCGTTGAACAGATTTCCAATTTTCCATCCTTTACAATTAACCAAGCCCATCCGCTTCCAAAGCGTGTCATACCTGCAGCAGCAAATTTTTCCTGAAAGGAAGTAAAAGACCCAAATGCAGCGTTGATGGCATCTGCTAATTTTCCAGAAGGCTGTCCACCGGCTTGTGGAGCTAAACTCTCCCAGAAAAATGTATGGTTCCAGTGACCACCTCCATTGTTACGAACAGCTGCAGAAATACTTCCTGCTTCTTTTACCAGTTGTTCGATTGATTTGTTTTCGTGCGGGGTTCCTGCAATGGCTTTATTGAGATTGTCTACATAAGCCTGGTGATGTTTACCATGATGAATTTGCATGGTTAATGTGTCAATGTGTGGCTCAAGCGCCTCATGTGCATAAGGGAGAGGGGATAATGTAAATGGCATAAATTACTTTTTTGGAATAACAAAATTACGCAAGGGGAGTTCGCTAACGGCGTGCTTTGAAAAAATCCTTCATTAATTGTGCAGCTTCTGCAGCGCAACAGCCAGCATCCAGTTTTGTTTGTGGGTGGAAAGGCCAGTTGGACCCTGCTACTTTACGGTAGCCATTTTTTAGGTCATCTGTTCCATATACCACACGTCCGATCTTACTCCAATATAATGCACCTGCACACATTGGGCAGGGTTCTACAGTTACATAAAGGGTTGCATCGGGTAGGTATTTACTTCCAAGCGCATTAAAAGCAGCGGTTAAAGCAATCATTTCGGCATGAGCAGTGGGGTCTTGCAGCCGTTCCGTCATGTTGTGCCCACGGGAAATTATTTTTCCGTCTTGCACCACAACCGCTCCAACAGGCACTTCTTCCTCCTCTTTTGCTTGTAATGCTTCTTGTAAAGCCATTTTCATATAGTGCATATCATCCATGCCCGTGGTATTTGCTAACTTGGTTCAAAATTCAGGTATGTCCTACTTATCGCTGTTGACAAAGATGCGGGAATATTTTGCATCCGGCGCCACGCAATCTGTTGAATTTAGAAAACAGCAACTACAAAGGCTGCGCGACGAGATTTTAAAAAATGAACAAGCCATTAATGAGGCCTTGTATCAGGATTTGCACAAAAGTCCCGAAGAGGTTTGGGTATCCGAAACAGGCTTAGTAGTGGGAGAAATAAATGTGGCCTTGAAACAATTGGATGCATGGGTGAAACCCCGTCGTGTACGCACTAATCTATTGAATCTTCCTTCGTCCAGTTCAATTTTACCAGAGCCATTAGGAGTTGTATTGATCATTGCACCTTGGAACTATCCCTTTCAGTTATTATTGAATCCATTAGTGGGAGCTATAGCTGCTGGTAATTGTGTGGTCTTAAAACCCAGTGAATACGCACCGGCAACAGCGGCCGTGATGAAAAAAATAATTGAAGCGGTATTTGATTCTTCCTATATCGCTTATGTAGAAGGAGATGGAGCGAGTGTGGTTCCGTCATTACTAGAATCATTCCGATTTGATCATATTTTTTATACGGGAAGCACTACAGTGGGTCGTATCATTTATAAAATGGCTGCAGACCAACTTACACCTGTTACCTTAGAATTAGGAGGGAAAAGTCCTTGTGTAGTGGAGGCAGATGCATCAATCAACGTTGCGGCCAAGCGAATTGCATTGGCAAAATGGAATAACGCTGGTCAAATTTGTGTGGCGCCAGATTATATTTTGGTACACGCTTCAGTACGCGATTCCTTTTTACAGGAATTAAAAAAAGTAATTCTGAACTTTTTTACCGAAAACCCTGCTACCTGTGGGCATTATGGTCGAATCATCAACAGCAAACAGTTTGATCGTTTGGTCAGCTATTTAAAAGATGGCTCCATTTATCACGGAGGTCACTATGATCGCGAGCAACTTTATATTGAGCCTACCTTATTGACAGAGGTAGCAATCGATTCTCCTATCATGCAACAGGAAATTTTCGGTCCATTGCTTCCTGTTCTGTCTTATAACAGTTTTGAAGAAGCTAAGTCAATCATTGCACGTAATCCGAACCCATTGGCGTTTTATGTCTATACCGAAAATCGCGCCCATGAAAAAGCATGGTTGCAACAAGTGCCAGCTGGTGGTGCCTGTGTCAACAATTCAATTTTTCACTTGTTAAATCATCGACTTCCTTTTGGAGGACGTGGAACCAGTGGGGTGGGCGCTTATCATGGTAAGTACTCGTTTGATACATTCAGTCATCAAAAAAGTGTTTTACGAACACCTACTTGGCCCGATCCAGCGCTCAAGTACCCTCCTTTTAAGGGCAAATTAAATCTGTTAAAAAAGTTAATTGGATGAACAAGCGATCTACATTCAAAATTGCAGTTCTAATAGGAGCGATTCTCAGTGTTGTGCTTTTTTTCTTTGCAACCAGAAATAATCGGTCCATGAGTTTACGACAACAACTACTTAAAAAATTTTATCCTGCCCTGTTGTGGCTTACTGGAGCGGCAAATAAGAATAATCGCTTTATAGTGCATCGTCCTCAGGATCCGCCTCTTTCTTTTTATGAATTAACGGCTACTACAATCAATGGACAGCCCTTTGCGTTTTCTACCTTAAAAGGAAAGAAGGTGCTCCTCGTAAATACAGCGAGTGATTGTGGATATACTGCGCAATATGCAGAACTGCAACAGTTGTATGCGCAGTTTGGTGATAAGCTTACAATCATTGGTGTGCCCTCCAATGAATTTAAAGAACAAGAAAAGGGAACGGCAACCGATATTGAAAACTTCTGTAAACGTAATTATGGAGTAACTTTTATTTTATTAGAAAAGTCTAGGGTGAAAAAAGGCGTCGAACAACATTCTGTTTATCAGTGGTTGACCGATCCACAGAAAAATGGATGGAATACACAAGGGCCTGTTTGGAATTTTTCAAAATATTTAGTTGACGAGCAAGGTCGTTTAACTCATTATATGGATCCTTCGGTTTCACCGCTTGATACGAGAGTGGTGAATGCAATCTCCCATTAATCCAAGGGACAATTTTGATGATAGTCTACCAGCGCGATCGATGATTTTTCAAATTGGTAACCCTGGTACGTTTTTGCAATTTCATCAAAAACAGCATTGAGCTCTTCTTCTGTTTTTAAGGTCACTAATTTATTTCTGAACTCTTTGATATTGGGCAGTCCTTTTAGATAGTTGGTATAGTGTCGTCTCATTTCATTGA
>DDPN01000016.1 GCA_002342205.1 Chitinophagaceae bacterium UBA2467
TAGCTGTAGGTTCTTATGGCCCATTATGTGTACAAGGACAAAGTATTTCTCTATCTGCAACGCCTTCTGGAGGTATGTGGTCTGGTACAGGAGTAAGTGGAACTTCGTTTAGTCCAGTTGTTGCTGGGGTAGGCACACACATTCTGACTTATCATTACACAGATATATTTGGATGTAGTTCAGTAAAAGAAGTATCCATTCAGGTGAATCCTTGTGCGGGTATTAATGCTTGTACGTTGACGCAGGGCTACTATGGAAGTACCAACGGTGCAAGTTGTGATGAAGACAGTTTATATAGAAATGCAGTTTCTATAATCAAAAAACTGTTAACATCTGGACCAATAATTATAGGAAGTGGTGGAAGAACACTTACTATTAATGTCAATGATTCTGCACGTTTAAATGCAATTTTACCTGGAGGAGGCACTCCGTATTCCTTTACGCATACAGGAAATATTACGCTGCAAAGCACTCAGTTTTCAGCTTATAAAACTTCCAAGGGTAAGATCAATAACATTTTGTTATCGCAAACCATTTCATTGGCACTTAATATTCGAATCAAGCCTGATTTGACTTCATTTGAATTGCAAAATGGGTATTTGCATACGCAACGTTTGCGCACTTGCTCAAGTGTAAGGGGCGCAGTAAGTCTGGTAAGTTGTGAGGAAGATCCATTGGCAATTCGTGCATGGTATATGATACCCAGCGTAGTAAATTATCTCCGTGCAACCAGTGCTGGTACTGTGTTTGAACTTTTAAACTTGGCAAATGCGGTATTAGGTCGAACAAAATTGCCCGGCCAAGTGGGGCCAGGTGGTGCTGTGGTTCCATCATTAGGAGATATCGTTGCGCAAATCGATGTAATCAACAATGCTTTCGATAAATGCCGCTTGTCTCTTGGATATTTTGCAAGTCTGAATCTGTGTCCAGTTGCTGTTCCGCTAGCAAGTAAAGCTGAAGAACAGGAAGTTGCTCAGGTTTCTATCATTAAGGAGTTACAAGTGAATGTATTTCCAAACCCATTTGGAACAACTTTGAATTTCAGTGTTAAAACGCCTGAAAAGACAAAAGTGTTGATCGAGTTATTTGATTTACAAGGAAAGTTGCTTCGTCGAGTTTACGTGGGTGAATTACAATCTCAAGAAAGTCGACAACTTCAACTTGCTGCTCCATTAACAGCAGCGCCAATCATGTATCGGGTTACAACATCTAAAAAAGTATTCAGTGGAGTATTATTGCCCTCGAATTAATTTGTGATGTTAGAATTTAAAAAGGCGCATCAATTGATGCGCCTTTTTTTTGAATCATTATTAAAATGACTCAAGTCATTGAATGCGGCCTCTCAAATCCTGTCATTTGTATATCATGAAACAAAAGATTTTACTCATCGCAAGTGAACCTTCCATCAGAGCAAGCATAAGCGAAATTTTGGAGTTGGCTGATTATAATTTGGTACAGGCTGCTGATGGAAAGAGTGGTGTAGAGATGGCTACACAGGAATGTCCTGATATTATCATTACTGAACTGACATTGAGCGGTCTTGATGGATTTGGCGTACTCCACTTATTACAAACAAAGCCTTGGTTTGGGCACACAGTTTTTATAGTACTATGTAGTTCATGTGATAAACATGAATTACGAAAGGCGATGGAGATGGGGGCGGATGATATAATTATAAAACCGATAGAAGGAACTGAACTTTTAAGTTGTTTGGAAACCAGGATACGTAAAAGAGAATTAGGTGGTTTATGGAAAAAAAAAGAGGAACAACTTTACTCTACTGCAGAAACAGAACGGGAATTACATGAGTATTTAGTAAAAGATCGAAATGTTGATCGGTATAATAAAAAGCAACTTATTGTTAAGGAAGGCGAGAGGCCAACGCGGTTGTATTATCTTATCAATGGGAAAGCCCGAGCTTACAAAACTCACCCCGATGGGAAAGATTTAGTGATTGAATTGTATGGCCCTGGTGATTATCTTGGCTTTGTAGAAATTATAAATGGAACTAATCATGACGAAACAGTTGAGGCTATTGACTATACTGAGCTTGCACTGATTCCTAGAAAAGACTTTGAAGATTTGATCAGTCAAAATACCCTGGCCTCCAGAAAGTTTATGGAAAAGATTGCGCTTAGAAATTCCAGGCTTCACAAGCGGTTACTCTGGTTGGCTTATCACTCTTTACGTCAGAAAGTGGCAGCTGCACTGTTGCATTTAAAAGATAAATATGGGTGTACACCGGCTGATCAATTTGAAATAAATATGAATAGAGCAGCATTTGCCAGTATAGCTGGCACTGCCATTGAGTCTTCTATTCGTACTTTAGGGGAGTTTAAGGCCGAACGGATAATCGAATTGGACCACGACGGAACTATCCGGCTATTAAATGAAAAAAAGCTAGAACAATTAATAGGCTGATTATAATATAAGATAAAATACTTATATTTATACAAGTATTATGTCTTATAAAAAATTATAATCCATGCCTAAAATTCTAGTTGTGGGATCCCCAAGTCTTGGTGAATTCAATATCCCAGATGTTTTAAGTATTGCTGGCTA
>DDPN01000148.1:0-5404 GCA_002342205.1 Chitinophagaceae bacterium UBA2467
AGTTGTAGAAGCTGCAGACGCTTCCACCATTTACGAAGTTCCTGTGCTAATGATGCGAGAAGGCTTAGATACGACCGTATTGAAAAAATTAAATCTTACGGGAACACAGCAGCCCGATCTTTCGCGGTGGAAATTATTTTTAGATAAGTTGAAATATCCCAAGGCGAAAGTGAATGTAGGCTTGATTGGAAAGTATATTGAACTACAGGATGCCTATAAATCTATTTTAGAGTCGTTCATTCATGCCGGGGCTATGAATGAATGTCAGGTTCAGGTTATAAATATTCATAGTGAATATATCACCAGTGAAAATGTCGCTGAAAAGTTAGCGGGATTAGATGCACTATTAGTGGCACCTGGATTTGGTCACAGAGGAATTGAAGGAAAAATTGCAGCCGTAAAATATGCTCGTGAAAAGAAGCTTCCTTTCTTTGGCATTTGTTTAGGCATGCAAATGGCTGCCATTGAATTTGCGAGAAATGTATTGGGGTTAAAGAATGCTAATTCAACTGAAATGAATCCAGAGACTGAGCATCCTGTAATAGACTTAATGGATGAACAGAAGAAGGTCACTAGCAAAGGGGGAACCATGCGATTGGGGGCTTACCCTTGCGTAATTGAAAAAGATTCTTTGGCCTATCAGATTTACGGAAAAGAAGAAATCTCTGAGCGTCACCGTCACCGTTGGGAGTTTAACAACCGGTACTTATCAGACTTTGAAAATGCAGGTATGTCTGCAAGTGGAAAAAATCCTGATACGGGATTAGTTGAAATTATTGAATTGAAGGATCATCCTTTCTTTATTGGGGTGCAATACCATCCTGAACTAAAAAGCACAGTAGAAGAGCCGCAACCCATATTTGTTCAATTTATAAAAGCGGCACTGCAGCAAGCTGAATTAGTTTTGTCAAAATCTACTCAGCCGCTTCAACACTCATAAAATTGGTAACATGAATTTTGATCGTAATTCCCTTTTGGGATTTGGTTTGCTCGCTATCCTGTTTTTTGGTTATTTCTATTATACCAACCAGGAGCAAGCAGCGTATAACAAAGCCAAGGCAAGACAGCAATTTGTTCAGGACTCTATTGCCAAAGCCAATCGTCCGTTGGTAGATACGGTTGCTATTCAAAATGATTTGGTGAAAGCGGATAGTGTTCGCAGAACAAGTGCTGCCGGTTTTTTTGCCCAGGCTGCACAAGGGGTTGAAGAGTTGGTTAGTGTAGAGAATGAAAAAATGAAAGTTGTTTTTTCTACGAAGGGTGCTCAAATCAAATATGTAGAATTGAAAGAACATCGCCAGCATGGGAAACCACTTCCAATCAAACTGGCAGCAGAATCGTTTAATCAATTCACCTATCCCTTAAATACCGGGCTTAATCGTACCGCTCCAATTGCCGAATTGTTTTTTACTCCCCAGGCAACTGTTGTAAACGCAGATGGTTCCCAAACAATTTCTTTTAAACTTCAGTCTTCTGATTCCAGTTTTGCAGGAGCGGTTATACATCAATACACTATTCTTCCTAATGACTATCGAATTGGATTGCGTATTGAACTGACAGATGCAGAACAGTTAGTAGCTGATCATAGGCTATCTCTGGTATGGCAGTATGAGGCGCTCAAGCAAGAGTCCGATGTTAAATATGAAAAGCAAAACACACAAGTAGGTTTTATAGAAGATGGTCAGTTTGACTATTTTACGATTGGTAATCGTAGCACAGTAGATTTTTCAAAGGTTGTTAATTGGGTGGGTGTTAGACAACGATTCTTTTTTGGAGCAATAAGCGCAACGAATGGCTTTACAAATGGCCAACTCAATTGGACCCTTCCTGCGGATTCTATTGGATCTGTTGTGCGTGCTACTGCGGCCATGAAACTGACCGTTCCGCAAGGAGATAAAGCTGCTGTTGATCTTAGTTTTTATTATGGTCCATCCGATTATCATATTCTTAAAAAGTATGACAATGGGTTTGAGAAGATTGTTAATCTAGGTCAGGGTGTTTATACATTCGTTCGCCCGCTTAACCAATATGTGATTGTACCCATTTTTGATTTTTTCAAACGTACTGCTGCGGGCAATATTGGTCTTGCAATCGCATTGCTAACCTTGTTTATACGCTTGTTGATTTCACCTTTAACGTACTCAAGCTATTTGAGTGGAGCTAAAATGAAAGCACTTCGTCCAGAGATTGCCAAACTCCGTGAAAAATTTGGGGAGGACCAGCAAGCAATGAGTATGGAGCAAATGAAGCTGTTTCGTGAAGCAGGGGTTAATCCATTAGGTGGATGTATTCCGGCCTTATTACAGATTCCAATTTTCTTTGCGTTATTTAGCTTTTTCAATAGTGAGATCGCACTTCGTGGCGCCTCCTTTCTCTGGTCAACTGATTTGTCTGCCTACGATGCGCCCATACGATTTGGGTTTGCCATTCCTTTGTTTGGCGACCATTTAAGTTTATTCAATTTGTTGGCTACAGCAACAAGTATGATTATTTCTATATACAGCATGAGTTTAAGTCCGGATCAAAGTAATCCGATGATGAAATACATGCCGTATATTTTCCCTGTATTCATGCTGTTCTTTTTTAATAGTCTTCCTTCAGCTTTAACCTGGTATTATACGGTTTCTAATATTATGACGCTGGGGCTGCAATTTGTTATTCAGAATTACATCATCAATCATGATAAAATTTTGGCCCAGATCCAGGAGAATAGAAAAAAGCCAAAATCTAAGTCAAAATGGCAAGAACGCCTGGAGCAAATGCAGGCTCAACAAAAGAAGTTGAAAGACATGCAAGACAAGACCAAACGCTAATTAAGTTTTGATCTTGTTGTACCTTCATAGGTATGAATCGATTTCTTCATTTTGTTGTACTTTTTCTGATTACATTTTCAGCGTACTCTCAGCGCAAATTAACAGAGGCAACGCTTCGGTACTCTATTCATTTAGCCGATACTACTGATCGCAGTTTACAAGCGTTATTTAAATCAGCACAATACACTTGTTATTTAAAGGGAGTCAATAGCAGAGCAGATTTAGTTACGGGAATGGGAAAGCAGACCACAATTTTACTTGGTAAAAGTGGAGCAGCGGTTCTTCTCAAAGAATTTGGATCGCAGCGTTACCTGACTAATCTTACCTCACCGCAGTGGAACGCCTTAAATCAGAAATACGAGGACAATAAATTAGAAATCACAGGGGATACTACTCGTCTGCTTGGTTTCTTATGTAAAAAAGCAGTTATCACGCTTCATGATGGAACACAGCATGAGGCTTGGTTTACAACCGAATTAGTTCCTGTGTACCGCGATTTTCAATTGATGGCAAAGACACTGCCTGGGCTGCTTATGCAATATGAGACCAATATTGGCGCGAATCATGTGGTCTATCGGATTACGGAAATAAACTACAACCCAGTTCCACAAGCCTTATTTGATATACCTTCTACAGGTTACCGGCTGTTAGATTTTGAAAAGAGTGTACAGTTGGAAAAATGAAATCAATGAGTGCGCAATGACTCATTGCCAACGCCAATCTTGATAGAATTGACGAGTACTTGTTTGCGTAGCGGAATAGTGAGCGTCAGATTACCTTTTTTTGCAGTTACTTCTGTATTCAACTCAATAACCCGAGGAATCTTTGTTTCAATGATGTTGCTGCCACGAAAGCTATAACCAGATTTTAAAGAGAAGTTGCCGTTAAAGCCTGTCACCTTTGCAGAAAGAATCTTTTTGCTTCCAAGTGATGATCGCTTTTTACCAAGACCCAATGAAGCATTACCTGCCAATGCAACGATCATTGCAGCAGCAAATAAAATAGTTTGCTTGGAGCTAATTTTTATGGACTTGATTCTCAAAAGCATAGCTACCACAAATATACCGATGTCTTTTAACAATTCCATGTACTAAAATTTTGCTAAATGCACAACTGGGGATAAAAAGGGCCTGGAAACCCTTGATTTTTAATGTAAATTGAACAAAACCATGGTTTATGGCGGAGCTACCAAACAGGGAGGAAAAAGACGAACTGGACGAGCTGCTCACACAATATGAGCAACTCCGAGAAGGGGGAGCGCAATCGTTTTTGGAAGAAGAAGCATTTGAACGAATCATTGAACATTTTCAGCAAAAAGAAATGCCAGAAAAGGCTTTGGAAGCGGCATTGTTAGCAGTGGAACGTTATCCCTATTCTTCCTCTCTTTTGATTCGAAAGGCGGATGTTTTGGTTTTACATAGAAGATACAAAGAAGCACTTCGGGTTTTAGATCAGGCGGAAATTCTCGATAGTCGTGACATCAACATTTATATACTCCGTACTGATGCCTACCTGGCACTTGATCAACCTGAAAAAGCTGTTTCCTTGATCGAGCGATCATTGGGGAAATTTGAGGGGGAAGAGAAAGTGGAGTTATTGTTTGAGTTAGCAGATGTGTACGATGATTACGAAGATTTTGATAAAGTGTTTGATTGTTTGAAAGAAGTATTGAAAGAAAATCCCTTAAATGAGGAAGCCTTATATAAGATTTGTTTTTGGACTGATTTTACAGGACGAAATGAAGAGGGGATTCGCTTGTACCAGGAAATTTTAGATGAACATCCTTTTAGCGAGTTAGCTTGGTTTAACCTGGGAGCAGCTTATCAGGGTTTGCGGTTATATGAAAAAGCAATTGATGCGTACAAGTATGCTGTTGCCATAGAAGAGAAGTTTGATTATGCATACCGAAATATGGGTGATGCATTTATCAGATTGCATCGATATCGTGATGCTATTGAAGTACTTGAGCGGGTACATGAACTAGCAAAGCCTGAGGATGTGATTTATGAGGCAATTGGATATTGTTATGAAAAACTGAAACAGCCTGCATTGGCTCGTCTTCAATACCGAAAGGCCTCCCATCTTCGAAAAGATGATAGTCGGTTGATTTATAAAATTGCCTGTACCTATTTTTCAGAGGGCCAATGGAGTGCTTCCTATAAACAGATTGAAGTGGCTCTTCGTATTATTCGGGGCGAATTTGATTATCAGTTGCTGGCTGGTCAATGCTGTGAACAATTGGATAGAGTGCAGGAGGCCGTTGAGCATTATGTGATGGCTGTGCAACTCAAGCCCAAAAAAATTGGAGGATGGGATGCATTAATTCGCTGTCTTTTTGAAGCGGAGGCCTGGGAAGATGCTTTGAAGCAGATTGATTTAGCATTGCATGCTACCAAGGGTAAAACACTTTTTCTCTACTATCGTGCTGCTGTTTTGTTTGGCGCCTCTAGAAATCAAGAGGCTCTGAAACAATTGGAAGAAGCATTAACCAGAGATCCCAAACTAGTAAAGAAATTTATTTCACTCACACCCTCCGTAATGCAACAAGTACAAGTGGTAGATCTGCTGGCTCGTTACAAACGCAAGAAGGG
>DDPN01000148.1:5423-10460 GCA_002342205.1 Chitinophagaceae bacterium UBA2467
TTTAAGCCAAATGCCCGATCGTCTGGCAAAACCTCGTCAATCTGGATTGACAATGGTAATGGACAAGGGACTCAGTACCGAGGAAGCACGCAATTTTATCAGTGTTTCTTATCCTCATGTCGACATTGTTAAACTTGGATTTGGCACTTCATTTGTCTCTCCAAACCTTCGAGAAAAAATTGAGCTATACCAGTCTCATCAAATACCTGTTTATTTTGGAGGAACTTTATTTGAAGCTTTTCTGATTCGTAATCAATTTGAGGACTATATCAGTGTTTGCAAGGAGTATGGTATCAAGTATATGGAAGTAAGTGATGGATCTATCACCATTCCTCATGCAGAAAAATGCGGGTACATTGAAAAGCTAACTCAATATGGTACTGTTTTAAGTGAAGTAGGAAGTAAAGATGCAGCACATATTATTCCACCCTACAAGTGGATCGAATTGATGCGAGCTGAGCTAGAAGCGGGAGCAAGTTACGTGATAGCAGAAGCAAGAGAGGCCGGAAACGTGGGAATATATAGGGGAAGTGGAGAAGTGAGAGAGGGATTAGTACAGGAGATTCTTACACAAATTCCGGGGGAGAGAATAATTTGGGAAGCTCCGCAAAAAGCACAGCAACTTTATTTTATCGAATTATTAGGATGCAATGCAAATCTTGGAAATATTGCCCCAACAGAAGTAATTCCATTGGAAGCAATGCGTATTGGATTACGAGGAGATACGTTTCACTTTTACTTGGACAAAAGCGATAAATCCTAATGAGATTATTTGGTCTAATCGGCCAACCGCTCACGCATTCTTTTTCGGCTAACTACTTTAATCAAAAGTTTGCGAAAGAGGGAATAGTAGATTGTCAGTACCAGCTTTTTCCACTTTCGTCTATTAACGAGCTCCCTGCTTTATTAGAAAAATATCCAAATTTAGAAGGACTCAATGTGACGAGTCCATTCAAGCAACAGGTATTAAGCTATCTTTCAAATCATTCTATTCCACCTGGGTTAGATGCATGTAATTGTATTCGAATCAGCAATGGAAAGTGTGAGGGGTTTAATACAGATTGGGTTGGATTTGAAAAATCATTTTTACCCTTATTGCAACCTAAGCAACAAGCTGCATTGGTATTGGGGCAGGGAGGGGCAGCACGGGCTGTTTTTTTTGTATTGAAAAAAAATGGAATTCCCTACTCTGTAGTGGGGCGAAATAACAAACCGGGTGTTGATCTAACTTATAGTCAACTTACTTCTGCTGATCTGCAAACGCATAACATTGTGATTAACACAACTCCGTTAGGCACATTTCCAAATATCACGGAGTTACCCCCACTTCCATATGAGGCAATAGGATCCAGCCATGTTCTATATGATCTTGTTTATAATCCAACAGAAACCGCTTTTATGAAAGAAGGTAGTCGAAGGGGTGCTCGTGTAAAAAATGGAGCTGATATGCTACAAATTCAAGCGGAAGAAAGTTGGAAGATTTGGAATTAGTGAGATAATTTCTCTTGAACATCCAGTGGCAGGATATCCATTTTTTTATTTTGATAGTCATAACACACCATACTAGTCATTGCTGCGGCTACTAGTTCTTTTTCATGCTGCTTTTCTCGCTCCATCTTGTAGATCAGATCAAATCCTTTACTCGTAAAATTTAAGGCTGCTACAGAAACCCAAAGGGTGTCACCAAAAAAAAGCTCTTTTCTTATCTCAATGGTGGCGCGTGTCAATAAGAGTGAGGTGCCCCCTAATTCTAGTTCGGAATAACCTAGTTGATTTAAAAATTGAATACGTGCTTCATGTGCAAAAAGTAAAATCCGATCATTGCCAACATGTCCACCATAGTTAATGTCGTTGATGCGAATTGGAATCTGACATTGAAATTTAAATGAAGCAGGAAATTGTGATTTAATCGAACTCATGAGGCCATTTTTTTTAGATAGTCAACTAATTTTTCAACCGCTTTTCGTCGGTGACTGTATTCATTTTTTTCTGCAGTATTCATTTCTGCAAACGTCTTTGTAGATCCTTCAGGAATAAAAACCGGGTCATAGCCAAAACCATTTTCACCAATGGGTTGTAGTGTAATATGTCCTTTACAAACTCCCTCAAATTGTTTCTCCACCCCTTTTTGTACTAATGAAATTACTGTTCTGAATTGTGCTTTTCTGTTTTCTTTGTTTTGGAGTTCGCCCAATAGCTTTTTAATATTTGCTTCTGTGTTGGAGGGCTCTCCTGCAAATCTTGCACTTTTTACTCCCGGAGCACCACCTAAGGCTTCTACTTCCAGTCCGGTGTCTTCGCTAAAGCAATCAATGTTTTTGAGCGTATAAATGGTCATTGATTTTTCCCTTGCATTTGCCTCAAGCGTAGCATGTGGTTCAGCGATATCAATTTCAATGCCAGCATCTTTTAATGAAAGCACTTTAAAAGCATTGCCCAGGATATGATTTACTTCTAGGGCTTTGTTTGAATTATTTGTTGCAAATAGTAGCGGGTGGCTTTGTTCAGACATTGAATTGTTTTCTAAGTGACTGCCATAGTTTTTCCCGATCTGCTTTTTGTGGCTCCAGCAAATCCAGTGCGGGTGCAAAGAGGTAAGTACAGCCTTCAATTTTTTGTAATTGAAAGAAAGGAAAGTCCACAGGTAGTTGAAGATTTTGTGGAGTGAGTCCAAATACTATACAGGTGCTTGAAGGATATTGTTGTTGCAGGTCCTGGTAATTGGGATGAACAACTTCTTGAATATTAATGAGTGCGATATCCTCTAACGTGAGTTTGCAAGCCATTAAAATTCTCGTGAGATAGGCTAATTGTTCATCTTTTAAAAAAACGGCCTCCTGTTCTGCTACAACAATGCAAATTTTCTTTTTGTGACCTCCTAAGGATTTAATCTTATCAGTAGTAGACTGCTCAGTGGGCTGATTTTTTATTGAAGGACTGCCCGGCAATTCCACAAGCACAGTGTGATATAGCTGTGCTAGAAGTTCAGGGGGAAGTTTAACTTGGTTAAGGGACATAAATGTGCTAAAATATACGAATGAGTGTTAGTTTTTTTTGCTTTCTTTGCCCCGTAAAAATATGTGAATTATGACTGCAGCGATCGAAATTCCAATTGAGCCTATTGCAACCAGCAAATTGAAGGGGATGAATCTAGAAAACCTTCCTTTCGGGAAGCACTTTTCAGATCATATGCTGGAGGCAGATTTTATCAATGGACAATGGACAAATATTTCGATCAAGCCCTATGCTCCTATGTCACTTTCACCTTCTCTGGCTGCTTTACATTACGGACAAGCAATTTTTGAAGGTATTAAAGCATACAAGGACCAACATTCCAAGCCTTTTATATTTCGTCCTTACGATAATTTTTTGCGCTTTAACGCTTCTGCTGAAAGAATGCAAATGCCAACTGTACCCGCAGAGGTATTTATGGATGGGATGATGCAGTTGATTAAGTTAGATCAGGATTGGATTCCTTCTTTCCCTGATCATTCTTTGTACATACGTCCTTTCATGTTTTCAACAGATGAAATGATTGGCGTGCGCCCCTCTGATACATACAAATTCATGATCATTTTAAGTCCTACTGGGCCTTATTATAGCGCGCCCATGAGAATATGGGTCGAAGAAACGTATGTAAGAGCTGTGTCAGGAGGAGTAGGTTATGCAAAAGCTGCCGGAAATTATGGGGGAGCTATGTATGCCACTGCGCAAGCCAAATTGAAAGGTTTCGATCAGGTTTTATGGACCGACCCTATTGAACATAAATATGTGCAGGAATGTGGTACCATGAATGTATTCTTCATTATCGGTAATAAGGCTATTACACCTGGCTTAGAAGAGGGTACGATTTTAGGTGGCGTCACGCGTATGAGTGTCATGACCTTGCTTTCTGAAATGGGCTTAGAAGTCGAAGAGCGCAATTTGGGAATGGATGAAGTGCTCAAGGCACATCAAGAGGGAAGTTTACGTGAAGTATTTGGAACGGGTACTGCGGCAACAATTTCATTTATAAAGGAGCTTTGTTATAAGGGTGATTCACTCTGCTTTGATACAGACAAATGGACGGTGGCCCCTACGTTAAAGAAAAATCTAGCGGCTATCCGAGAGGGCAGAATGCCAGATACACACGGCTGGATGGTTCCCGTTAGTTAAGTTCGCGGCGATTAATTATATTCGGTGTTGATTACCAGACACCGACTGCATGAAGCGTTTTTTATTTTTTTGTTGCGCTGTACTATTTTTTTATGCTGACTCAAGTGCGCAGTTTACTCCTATTCCGGTTTCTGGATTTTCACAAGACGTGATTGCTGAAGGGGGCCCAAGTTCTCTAGCAACTACGACAATGGAAATTGACGCATTAGCATCTTCCAATAAGGTTATGTATAGCGTTGCATTTGCCAGTTTTGCATCTATAACTGCTGGATTACCGGATAATGGAACGATTGTAAACGGTGGAGATACGTATCAATTGGCTTCCTACACTGGTAATAATGCGCTTTTTGTCAAGCGGAATGAAACGTTTGATTTGACTGTCTCAACCCCTGCGCCCTATGCAAAAATTAGATTGCTTGCATTTTCTGCAGAGCAAGCTAGTACCATTAACATAGGACTTGGATTTTCGGATGGTTCTTTTTCGCCTTACCTATCCAATTATGTGTTGTCCGATTGGTTCAATGGTGGTACTAATATTGTGACACAAGGCTTTGGTCGAGTAACACGCACTGCAACCGGACCTTACACGGCTGATGGAGTTTCTTCCAATAACCCGCGATTTTATTATGTTGAAATTATATTGAGTTGTACGGATCGCTCTAAGTCATTGCAAAAAATTAGAATTAGCAATGTGTCAACCGGTTCAAATGCCCCATTCCCAAACGCAGTAATCATGGGTGTATCTGGAATTGCTTTTACGCAGACCATTGCTCCAACCATTACCGCTTCTGATTGTAATGGTCCAAATGGTAGCATTGCGTTAAATGTAACAGGCTCTACGGGTCCATATACTTATTCTTGGAATACCAATCCCATTCAAAC
>DDPN01000148.1:10491-13068 GCA_002342205.1 Chitinophagaceae bacterium UBA2467
TGTACTAGAAATTTTAATGGAACCATTGCCTTGAATAATAATGCAACGATTACGGCAACAGCAACGCCTGCATCTGTTTGTACAGGCAGCTCTTCTCAATTAGGGATAACCGCTGGTATAGGAGCGCTCACAGATTTTACATGGACGCCGGGTAATTTGTCAGGTAGCTCTCAAACGGTTACGCCTACCGCTACTACAACCTACATTGTAACTGCTACTAATGCATTAGGATGTAGCGCTGCTTCACAGGTTACTGTGCAAGTACAGAATAAACCAGCTGCGCCTCTCCTTAATGCGGTATCGGTATGTAGTGGAAGTAATGCTACACTTGCAGTTACAAATCCAAATCCTTCGTTAACTTATTTATGGTATGCAGCTGCAACAGGAGGTACATCATTGCAAACAGGAAACTCTTACACGGTGAATAATGTTACTGCTGCTGCTACCTATTATGTGGAGGCAGTTAGTTCTGCAGGATGTGTAAGTGATACGCGCACAGCTGTGCAATTAAATGTGGATCCCATTCCTGCCGCTGCTCAAATCACTAATGCAACAGTTTGTCCTGGTGCAGATATAACGTTGCAAGTTCAAAATGTCAACACGGCTACCATAACCTATCGTTGGTTTCCTACACAAACTGGAGGTGCGCCTGTGGCAACTGGATATAGTTTCACGCTCATAGGAGTTTCCGCACCCTCAACTTGGTATGTGGAAGGATTTAGCACAGCAGGATGCATCAGTACTACAAGAACTCCTGTACAGGTTAGTTTGATTCCGCGTTTAGCAACGCCAGTCGTAACTGTTTCTGCAATTTCTTTTTCCTCGCTTACTTTTTCGTGGCCTGCAGTAACGGGAGCAACTGGATATTTGATTAGTACAAATGGGGGAAGTAGTTTTTCGGCACCTAGCTCAGGGTCTACGGGATTAACACATACGGTAAGTGGTTTGCCGGGCAACACTACTGTTACTGTTTTGGTCAAAGCAACGGGTGTAAACGGATGTGAAACGAGTTTGAATGCTGGTCCAGTTAGCGGCACAACCTTGAGTACCCGCGAAATATTTGTACCCAATGCGTTCACTCCAAATAATGACGGAAAGAATGATGTGGTAAAAGTTTATGGAAATTATATTGCCACCATCGATTTCAGAATTTTCAATCAATGGGGTCAATTGATTTTTCAATCAACTGATCTAGCTACGGGTTGGGATGGAAAACACAAAGGCGTATTACAGCCTGTTGGTGTGTACGCCTATACACTCAAAGTGACCAGGCAGGATGGAACGGTAGTAACAAAAAAAGGGGCTATAAATCTGATACATTAATTGAGACGTTTAGGTACGATATTGATTTTTTTCATTGGGAGTATGCTTCATTTAAGAGCGCAGAACGATCCACATTTCTCTCAATTTTATGCATATCCATTAGGAATCAATCCTGGTTTGACAGGCGTTAACGAAGGAGATTTTAGAGCCAATGCCGTTTTTCGTACACAATGGAATCAGGTGATGACACCCTATGTCACCAAAGGAATGAGTGCAGATATTGTTACTCCCAAAAACTTAAACTTTGGAATTAACCTTTTAGATCAATCAGCAGGAGAGGGGGGATATCATTATCAGCATGGTTATTTATCCATTGCCTATAGCGGGGTACGATTTGGCGAAGACGACAATCAACAAATTACTTTTGGAATTCAAGTAGGGGCACTCGCCCGAAAATTTGATCCCAATAAATTTCAATTTGGGGATCAGTGGAATGCTATCACTGGATATGACCCTTCCATTTCTAGTGCTGATCAATTGCAACGAACTTCTTCCAGTGATCTTGATATCGGGGCCGGTATTTCTTACGCTGATGCCCGCGAATTAAGACCCGTTAAATTGTTTGGCGGAATAGCGGCCTTTCATTTAAATCGCCCACAAGATCCTTTTATAACGCAGTCAATTGCACAATCGCTTCCTATGCGTTTCGTAGTGCATGGTGGAATTCAATGGTCCATAAATGAGCGTGTTCAATTGGTACCCCAATTTTTAGTTATGAAACAGGGTACAGCTATGGAGCAGATGGCTGGTATTTCAATTCGCGCTCCGTTTGCTGCTTCAACGGATTTGGTAGCTGGAGTTAATTACCGATTTAATGATGCGGTGGCTCCCTACCTGGGTTTTGGTTTTAATCAATGGGTATTAGGAGTTTCTTATGATGTGGCTACTGGTAACCTTGCTAAGGCAGCACCCGGAACCAGTAGTTTGGAGGTTTCTATTTCCTATACTGGCCGAAAATCCGGCAGACCCATCCGTTACCTTTCCTGCCCCCGGTTTTAAGTGCTGAAAACCAACTTTTTGCAATTCTGTCAGGAATTAGGGCGTTGGGCAAAAAACAAAGCTCATTTTTTGGTGATTCAACACCCTGCCTTTACCTTTGCTCTCCCAAAAATAAGGGTCTAGAATGCCTACTATTCAACAGTTAGTAAGAAAAGGACGTGAAATTATCAAAGCCAAAAGTAAATCAAGGGCTCTTGATCAATGTCCACAGCGCCGTGGTGTTTGCACCAGGGTTTACACAACAACTCCAAAAAA
>DDPN01000151.1:0-3882 GCA_002342205.1 Chitinophagaceae bacterium UBA2467
ACAAATCCCAATTCCACGTTGGTGGCCATTTTTTCTGAAAAAAATGTTTTGAATCCCGGACCCACAAGCGTTGCATTTCCTCCAAAGTCTATTGCCAACCCCAATGAGCTTTTATAGTTCTGTGCGGTTAGCTGTTGAAGGCTCGCGGTGAGTGTAAAAAACAAAAAAAACAGGAATAGTTTCTTGTTCATGGTGTTTGGTTTTGATTTGTTCAGAAAAAATAGAACAGGTTCAGCACCACACCATACCTATAAGTTGGTATTTTTTGAACTATAGCTTCGCCTGACAGGCGGCTATCCCTTCTTTTGCTCCTTTTTTATAATATTTGAGCGCTTCTTTTTCGTTTCCGGTTTTTTCAAGAGAGTGCCCTATAAAAAATAACAGGTCGTTGTTCTTTTTTTGTTCAAATGATATTTTAAAACAATCCAGCGCGGGTTGATAAAGACCGGAGTAATAATAGCTTTTTCCAAGATATTCATAAAACAACGCATCCTCTGGTTCTAGATAATCAAATGGAAAAAGAAGCTGGTTGACAGCGGCATAATCTTTTTCTTCTAACAATTTTTTTGCTTTGGCAAGAATTGTATCCTTTTTTTTCTGCCAGTCTTTCAACCCTTCTTCGCGCAATGTAGCATTGGGGTCTTTGTCTGTATCACGCAGCGCTTGATATTTCATAACGGGCTGGCTGAGATTTGGCTTAAACTCCTGGGCAACAAGTGTGTTTGTTGCACCAATTATAATCATCGATAGTAAGAGCCTGCGATACATATATTTGATTTAACAGGAAAGTTACCCATTTTGATAGTTTTGGTTATCGTTCACCTTACAAATTTTTTTCATGCTGGGGCTATCTGAAAACGAAGCACAGATTGCTTTAAAAACCTGGGGGTACAACGAGTTGCCCTCGGCAAAAGACAAATCCGTTCTGGATATTGCCAAAGCTGTCATTCGCGAGCCCATGTTTTTATTATTAATGGGGTGTGGTGGGTTGTATATGATTTTGGGGGATTACAAAGAAGGAATTGTTCTCTCGCTTGCAATTTTTTTAATTATTGGAATCACCTTTTTTCAATACAAAAAAACGACGCGCGCATTAGAGCTGCTTAAAAAGATTGCTTCGCCTGGTGTGTTTGTTATTCGGAACGATCGAGAAGTTCGAATTGCGGCTCGCGAGATAGTGCCTGGAGATTTGCTGGTTTTGAAAGAGGGAGATCGTGTGGCCGCAGATGCAACACTGATTGAGTCGGCTGCTTTGTTTGTTGATGAATCTCTTTTAACTGGTGAGTCTTTTGCAATAAAAAAATCTGTTGACAAAAGTCCCCATGTGTTTTTGGGAACACTAGTATTAGCGGGCAGAGGGGTCGCCCGTGTAGACAAAACAGGGCCTCGTACGCAATTGGGTCAGATTGGTGCTTCTCTGGCGTTGGTTGAAAACAGAGACACGCGTCTTCAAAAGGAAATGCGAGGTGTTATTCGTTTGTTTTTTATTGCGTCTATTCTTATTTGTGTTCTTGTGGTTGTCCTGTTTTATTTAAAATCGGGGCGATTGATTGAATCGGTGCTAACGGGCCTTTCGTCGTCCATGGCAATTTTGCCAGAGGAGTTTCCGGTTGTGCTATCTGTTTTTTTAGCAATCGGTTCTTGGCGCTTAACAAAAAACAATGTGCTGACTCGCTATGCTGCAACTATTGAGTCGTTGGGCGCCGCAACGGTTTTGTGTACAGATAAAACAGGAACGCTAACACAAAACAGAATGCAGGTTGCTGCGCTCTATAATGGTCGGGATCTTTTGTATCGAGCTGATTTTATAAAACGTTTTAGCTCCTTTGATGAGCTGGTATTGACTGCATGGGGCGCCAGTGCCATTAAGCCTACAGATCCCATGGAATTGGCTATTGGTACAATGCAAAAAGACTGGGGCGCAGATACTACTGGTTTTGTAGATCTGGTTAAAGAGTATCCTCTTTCGGAGGGATTGTTGGTAATGACCCAGGTGTGGCAAAACCGGTCCGAGAACAATCACTTTGTAGCAGCAAAAGGTGCACCCGAGGCAATCTTAAAATTGTGCAGCCTGTCAAACAAAGAAATTAATCACCACCTTGCTGTTACAAGCCAGTTGGCTTCTCAAGGATATCGCGTGCTGGGGGTGGCAAAAGCTGCTGCGATTGCGGGACAACTTCCAACAGCACAAAACGCCTTCTTATTTCAGTTTTTAGGTTTGGTTGCGTTTGAAGATCCGATTCGTTCGGAAGTTCCGGGTGCCATTCAAGAGTGTGTGACAGCGGGAATAAAAATTATTATGATCACGGGTGATCATCCCGAAACTGCAATGTCTATTGCAAAACAGATTGGTCTTAATAAGCCCAATCATGTTATCACGGGAGATGAACTAGAAAAACTATCTCCCGAAAATCGTTCGGCTGCATTAATTTCTTGTTCTGTGTTTGCGCGCATCCGCCCGCAACAAAAACTATTATTAGTTGAATCATTACAAGAGGTGGGCGAGGTTGTTGCTATGACAGGCGATGGTGTAAACGATGCGCCTGCTTTAAAAAAGGCGGACATTGGTATTGCAATGGGCTTACGAGGAACCGACGTTGCTAGAGAGGCGGCGGGTTTGGTTTTACTCGACGACAACTTTACGTCGATTGTTGCGGCTGTTCGCTCGGGTCGCAGAATTTATGATAATCTCCAAAAAGCGATGTCGTATATCGTTGCAATTCATATTCCAATAATTGGCCTTGTTTTAATTCCCGCCCTGTCGTCTTATTTTCCACTGCTGTTGCTTCCGGTACATATTGTATTTATGGAGTTGGTTATTGATCCCGTTTGTTCGATTGCTTTTGAGTCTGCTGTTGAAGAAAAAAATGTGATGCGCCGCCCTCCACGATCAATTAACCAACGTTTTTTTGTTTGGAAAAATTTTTGGTCAAGCTGCGTAAGCGGTGCTGGTGTTTTACTAATGGTTGTAGGTGTTTATCTACATGAAATAAAAAGTCTTCACACACCCGATCAGGCACGGGCGGTTGCGTTTTCTTCACTTTTTATAGGAAATCTTTTATTGATCTTCTCCTCGTTATCCCGGTCAAGTGTTTTTGAGGTTCTGTTGAAAAGAAAAAACCCAGCAGCTTTTATAATTGTTGGCGCGGCACTTCTTTTTTTGGCGCTCAGTGTTTTTTATCCTCCCCTCCGCTCTCTTTTTCATTTTGAAAACCCTGGAATAAAACACTTTATTCCTGTTGTTTGGGCGGGTTTAGGAATGTTGGTTTTTCTCGAATCGTTGAAGCTAATAAAAAAGCGAGGCTAGATGGTTAAATCCTGCCTCGCTCGCAAATAACCACAGTGTAGTGTCTTTTACAACGGTTATTCTGTGGCATTCTGTTCGCCTGGGTCATCGTCTTGGTCAGGCTCAGCCTTTTTTGACTGGCAACCGGTCAATCAGTTTACGGTCTTTTAAACCGATATATCTGATTTTTTTCTGACCGACCTATTTCCGAAGCGTCATAACACAAACATACTAGCGTTGATGGTGGCATTTATATGATTAACGACATTTGCTATATGATTTTAATAAGCCATTCTATTTGTTAGTTCATGTGTGTGGATATCGGATATAAATCGATGTTGGGGCCCGATGGACTTCCCAAGCTAATTCCCGGCATAAAGATTGATCGTTCGTTGTCTAATAAGGATGTTTCTACTCCACACATACAGGCACACGCGAGACCCGCTTGTGTTGTGGTGTTATCTTCAGTTGGTGACACAATAGCAGACAAGCTCCACTGGGGATTTGTTCCAGATTTTATGCGCAACAACCCCGAACAACAAAAAAAATATTTCAATCAACTTTTTAACGCGCGCGCCGAAAAGATAGTAGACAAT
>DDPN01000151.1:3955-4221 GCA_002342205.1 Chitinophagaceae bacterium UBA2467
GGCGTCTATGAACACCAACAGGTTTCGTTTAGCTCAAAAAAAATTCCACACTACATTAGTTTCAATACCGGAGACCCTCTATTAATTCCTTCGCTTTATAATCCTAAAACCCGCTCATTTGCGCTCATCACAAGAGCCGCTAATGAATTGTTCAAAGAAATTCATAATGCGGGTCCTAATAAACACCGGATGCCCCTCTTGCTTCCATACAAATTAGCTACATCGTGGATTAATCAAAATCTTACAAGTGCTGATATAAAAGAATT
>DDPN01000112.1 GCA_002342205.1 Chitinophagaceae bacterium UBA2467
ATTCCTATTGATTGCAACATCGATGTTGATACTTCACCTGTGTAAGCACCTCCCGCTTTATGATGACAATTCTGCGCAGCAATTGAAAAATCACCCCTTTCTTTAACAATCCCCTGGGCCAGACTCAAGTAGGGAAAAGGAACAGCGATAACAACTCGCTGATGAGAAGACAAGGGAGCACATTCGCTAACTAATTTTTCTAACAATAAAGCACCCTCTTGCCAGGTAAGATTCATTTTCCANNGCATACCCTTTAAGGCTTTCCACTGCTCAATATCCCTGACAACTTTTTCCAACTTATAGCGGGTGATTCCCTCTTCACCCCATGAAAATGGTGGAATATATCGTGGCGTTAATGCAGGCCCAAAAATCACAGAGGATGGGCCAATGACAGAGCCCGTATTGATCGAGCTATTGATACTAGTACGCACGTAATCACCCATTACCACTCCGCATTTCAATCCTATCTCTAATTCTCCTGTAGGAGTATAAACACGAACAGGGCCTGCATTATTTTTAATATTAGAATTGGAAGTACCCGCACCAAAATTGCACCACTCTCCTATTACAGAGTCACCTAGATATCCGTCATGTGCCTTATTACTATAGCCAAACAAAATACTATTCTTAATTTCTCCACCTACCACGCAAGAGGGACCAATAGTGGTTGCTCCATAAATCTTTGCTCCCATTTTTACAGTAGCCCCCTCGCAGATTCCGATTGGCCCCCGAAGACAGGCTCCCTCTAAAATTGTAGCTCCTTTGGCTATGTAAATGGGACCTTCAGTGGCATTTATCGATGCAAACTGAACAGAAGCTCCTTTTTCAATAAAAAGATTCTTTTTTCCAGTTACATTGTTGCCCTTGGGTAATACTGCTGATTTTCGACCCTTGGTTAACAATTTAAAATCTTCGCGAATACTCCAATCATTAAAGGCTAGCAAGTCCCATGGGTTCTGAACTTGATAAATTTTATCGGCGTATGTAATTGCTCTGGTTATTTTTATCGCCTTTTTCTTATCTAATTGTCGGGCAGTAATATAGTAAGCCAGCGGCGCATTTGTTGGGGTGACAAGACATTCTCCCTCTTTCATTTTTAGAATTGCCGTCACCAATGATTTTGTAGGAAGTAGATTACTGTGAATCAAATACCAATTATCACTCGCTTTGATCTGTGCTAATTGCACACTCTTTTCATGGTCCTTATAATTATCTTCTTTCTTATCAAATGAGGGTAGGCCTAATGAACGCTCCCATTTTTCACGAATAGTCAAGATTCCTACTCTGCAATCTTGTATTTGTCTTGTTAGAGACAAAGGAAATAAATGCTCTGGCTGACAGAATTCCTCAGTGAAAATGATGGATCGCATAGTAGAAAGTAAAATTAACCAGAATCAATGGAGGAACTAAAAAAAACGCCCCGCAAGTGCGAGGCGTCTTAAAATTGGTTTTCGTGCAATTATTTCTTGGCGTATTTCTTTTTGAATTTATCGATACGACCAGCGGTGTCTACCAACATATTTTTACCGGTAAAAAATGGGTGCGACATGTTTGAAATCTCTAATTTGATAAGAGGATACTCATTCCCGTCTTCCCATTTTACAGTTTCTTTCGATGCGGCTGTAGAACGACTTAAAAAGGTGTGGCCGTTACTCATGTCTTTAAAAACTACTAAACGATAGCTTTCTGGATGGATACCTTGTTTCATAACTATATGATTTTTAAGGTCTTACGGATTTTGCCGTAAGATGAAATAATAATTGGGAGGCAAAGGTAGGTCAGGGCAACTGATTGACCAAATCAATCCCTCATATTCACATATTGTAAAGGCACCCCAATATTGGCACCCCTGCATTGCTGAATGACTGCCTGCAAATCGTCAATTTTCTTACCAGTTACTCTTACAAGATCTTCATGGATTGAAGCCTGGACTTTCAATCCCCCATCTTTAATGAGTTTGACAATTTTCTTCGCTTCTTCCTGAGCCAAGCCGTTTCTGACTTTAACTTCTTTGCGCCAGATTTTACCACTTTGGGATCCCTCTTTAGACATATCGAAGGCTTCTGGAGCAATCCCTTGTTTATGCGCTCTGTTGACCAGGACATCAAGCAATTGTCCCATTTTCATATCATCTTCGGTTTCCAACTTGAGCTGAAAGGTCTTTTTATCCAACTCAATTAACAAGTGAGAACCACGAAAATCAAAACGATTAGCGAGCTCCCGGCTTGTTACATTTACCGCATTATCCAGTGCTTGAACATCTACTTTGCTAACAATATCAAATGAAGGCATATACTATATTTTATCAACAAAGATAACCCGGCTATTGCTAAATTGCAGACATGAATAACGCAGTAATTGACTTTCGTTCTGACACGGTTACTAAACCAACTGCAGGCATGCGCGAAGCGATGTTTGCTGCACCAGTAGGTGATGATGTATTTGGCGAAGACCCCTCTATCAATTTACTAGAGGAAAAAACCGCTGCCCTTTTTGGAATGCAGGCTGGCCTATTCTGCCCCTCTGGAACCATGACCAACCAGATTGCAATAAAATGTCATACGCAACCTGGAGATGAAATTATCTGTGAGGAGAATTCGCATATATACCAATATGAAGGAGGAGGAATTGCCTTCAACTCACTATGCTCAGTAAAATTATTACAAGGAAATACGGGTAGAATTACGGCGAACCAAGTTGAACAAGCCATCCAACCAGACGACGTTCACCGACCCATCAGTAGATTAGTATCCCTGGAGAACACCAGCAATCGTGGCGGGGGAAGTTGTTATGATTTCGCCGCTATNNATTGAAGCAATCAGAAAAACCTGTACTCAACACAAACTGGCGCTTCATTTAGATGGTGCACGCGTCTGGAACGCAATGATTGCAAAGAATGAATCGCCACTTCAATATGGACAAACCTTTGACAGCATCTCAGTTTGCTTAAGTAAAAGCCTTGGTTGCCCTGTTGGAAGTGTATTAATCGGCAACAAAGATTTTATCAAAAAGGCGCGCAGAATTCGCAAAGTTTTTGGTGGAGGTATGCGACAAGCTGGCTTTATGGCAGCTGCTGGAGTGTACGCATTGGATCATCATATTGAACGGCTTAAAATTGACCATGACCACGCAGCTGCATTAGCATTAGCCTTTCAAGAAAAACCATTTGTAAAAATGGTACTTCCCGTAGAAACAAATATTGTGATTTTTGAGTTGAAAGATCATCTACCCGCTCGTGATCTGGTGGTGCAACTAAAAGAAAATAACATTCTTGCTTACGCCATTGCTCCTAACCGAGTACGATTGGTTACCCACCTTGATATCAGTTCTGACATGATTGACAGAACAATTGAGGTGGTTAAAAAAATGTAATATGCTCGCTGCTGTAAATCCGACTAAGACTGCCGCCTGGAAGGCACTTCAAGTACATCATCGTCAACTTAAGAAAGTTAGCATTCAGCAACTATTCGAAAAGGATTCTCATCGTTTTGAACAATTTTCACTTTGTGCTAAAGACATTGTACTAGACTATTCTAAAAATAGAATAACAAGCGAAACAATGGATCTCTTAGTTGCACTTGCAAAAGAGTGTGAAATCGAAAAATCCATTCAACAGTTTTTTAGCGGAGATATTATTAATGAAACTGAAAATAGAGCCGTTCTACATACCGCACTTCGAGATTTTTCAGGCGATCCCATTAAAGTGAATGGGAAAAATGTGAAGCCTGCCATTCAAAAGGTCCTCAAGCAGATGAAAACCTTTTGCGATCGTGTGCATCAAGGCAAGCACAAAGGATACACCGGAAAAAAAATAAAATATATCGTCAATATTGGGATTGGAGGAAGCGACCTTGGGCCGCTAATGGTCACTGAAGCGCTTAAGCCTTATTGGGTTGATGGAATCCAGACCTACTTTGTTTCAAATGTTGACGGTAGCCATATCGCAGAAACATTAAAAAAAGTTAATGCTGAAGAAACGCTGTTTCTAGTAGCTTCCAAAACATTTACCACACAGGAGACCATGACCAATGCCTTTACAGCTCGAGACTGGTTTCTAAAAAAAGCGAAAAACGAAAAACATATTGCCAAACACTTTGTAGCTCTAAGTACAAATGAGAAGGAAGTTTTGCGTTTCGGAATTGACCGAAATAACATGTTTGAATTTTGGGATTGGGTGGGCGGAAGATATTCGCTGTGGAGTGCAATTGGTCTTTCTATTGCACTTACGATTGGCTTTGCTCAATTTATTCAATTATTAAAAGGCGCATCACACATAGATACGCATTTTAGAAAAACTAAATTGGACGAGAATATCCCTGTGATATTAGCACTGCTCGGCATTTGGTATACCAATTTTTTTGGCGCACAAACTGAAGCAATCCTACCCTACGACCAATATCTTCATCGTTTTCCAGCCTATTTTCAACAAGGAAATATGGAAAGCAATGGAAAGGAGATTGATCGCAATGGCAAAAAAGTAACATATGCTACCGGACCTGTTATTTGGGGAGAGCCTGGCACAAATGGTCAGCATGCTTTCTACCAATTAATTCACCAGGGCACTTCACTGATTCCTTGTGACTTTATTGCCGCTGCACAATCGCATAACCCAATTGGCGATCATCACGTCAAACTCCTCAGTAATTTTTTTGCTCAAACAGAGGCCTTGATGAAGGGAAAGACTGAAAAGGAAGTAAAAGCTGAATTAAAAAAACAAGGACTCTCTCCTTCTGCTATCAAGAAGCTACTTCCCTATAAAGTATTTACTGGAAATAAACCCACTAATTCAATACTGCTTAAAAAACTGACCCCGTTTACATTAGGTGAGTTAATTGCCATATATGAGCATAAAATCTTTGTTCAAGGCATCATCTGGAACATCTACAGCTTTGATCAATGGGGAGTTGAATTAGGTAAGCAATTAGCCAATCAAATCCTTCCTGAGCTCACTACGCACACAAAAGTTACATCACATGACTCCTCTACAAATGGCCTGATCAATTGCTTTAAAAAGATGCGCAAGTAGCGCGTACCTACAATTGGAATAACCCCTGAGGCATCTAGCATTTAGGATATCCCCTCACGTTGTTTAGCATTTTGAACCAAATAAAAAAAGTCCCTGGAATTCCAGGGACTTTATGTTTTAGTTTATTAAGGTAAGCTTACTGTACAAGTACCAGACCAGAAACGATCTTGCCACTGTATTCATGCGCAACCTTCACCACATAAGTACCGCGAGCAGCACCGCTTAGATCTACATCCATACGTAGATAAGGCGCAGATGTGTAGGTTAAATTGAAAGTTTTAGTGGTCACTAATTGTCCAGCCGCATTATAAACGGAGATGATACGCTTTTCATTCATATCACCAGCGTGATAGTAACGAATTTGGAATGCACCAGATGTTGGGTTAGGATAAATCCACAACTTATCTGAAGCCTCAGCACCGATAGCGAGTACATTTGAAGTATTCACACAACCATTCACGTCGCGTACAGTTGCGGCATAGTTACCTAAACCATCAATGTTAACGGTCTGTGTGTTACTTGTACCACCTATCGTATTTCCGTTTAATGACCAAGTCCAAGTAGCAGCTGCAGGAGAGCTTGTACCAGT
>DDPN01000061.1:0-353 GCA_002342205.1 Chitinophagaceae bacterium UBA2467
TTTAATACTTCGTGATGTGTACTCTTTTCCAATTTTGTGATGTGAGCTATTTCGGGAGGGCCTAATGCATGCAAACGTATATCGGGAAATTCTGCTTTGATGGCGCGAAACGTATCTACATAAAACTGAAGACCTAATTCTGGATGGTGTCCACCTTGTAATAACAGTTGATCTCCTCCATACCGAATGGTCTCCTTAATTTTTTTTCGATACGTATCCATATTGGTGATGTACGCCTCTGGGTGTCCGGGGATGCGATAAAAATTGCAAAACTTACAATTGGCAATACACACGTTGGTGGTATTTACATTTCGATCAATCTGCCAGGTTACTTTACCATGTGGTACTTGCAG
>DDPN01000061.1:409-2734 GCA_002342205.1 Chitinophagaceae bacterium UBA2467
AGGGCACGCTGGAGCAGTTCATCTGTATGCATATTGCAAAGTTACAGTTCATAGGCAAGAAACCCTTGGTATGAGTTAACTTTGTAGACTCATGATACAATTTGAACGCTTCGTATTACAAAACGGTTTACGTGTATTAGTGCATACCGACGTCTCAACGCCTATGGCGGTTGTGAATGTGTTGTATGATGTAGGGGCTCGTGATGAAAATCCTAAACAAACTGGCTTTGCACATTTATTTGAGCATTTGATGTTTGGGGGTTCTGTGAACATTCCCGACTATGATGAACCCTTGCAAATGGCAGGCGGAGAAAATAATGCCTATACCACAAATGATTTGACTAATTATTATATCCAGCTACCTGCTGATAATTTGGAAACTGCTTTTTGGTTAGAGAGCGACCGTATGCTGTCCTTGGCCTTTAATGAGAAAAGTTTAGCTACGCAGCGAAAAGTAGTATGTGAAGAGTTTAAAGAGAATTATTTGAATAAACCCTATGGCGATGTGTGGCATACGATGCGGCAATTAGCTTATCAGGTTCATCCTTACCAATGGATGACAATCGGAAAAGAATTGGCACATATTGAACAAGCACAATTACAACAAGTAAAAGATTTTTTCTTTAAGCATTATACACCTTGTAACGCCATTTTAGTAGTGGCCGGAAATGTTCATGCCGGAAAAGTAGTTGCCTTAGCAGAGAAGTGGTTTGGTGATATTCCTTCCGGAACAAAATACAATCGTCAATTGCCACAGGAGCCTCCTCAGACAAAGGCGCGTCAAAAAGAAATGAGGGCTGCTGTGCCGCTAGATCTACTTTGCAAAACCTGGCATATGGCCGGAAGATTAGGCGAAGATTATCACGCTACCGATCTACTGACTGACATATTGGGCGGAAACAATTCTTCGCGCCTCTATCAACAGTTAGTAAAGGAGCAAAAGCTTTTTGTGCACCTTGACTGCTATCATTTTGGAAGTTCGGATCCTGGTTTATTGACTATTGAAGGAAAATTGGTTGAGGGAATCAGTATGGAAAAAGCAGAGCAGGCCTTACAAATTGAGATAGATAAAATTTGTAAAGAGGGGCCTTCGGAACAAGAGTTGCAGAAAGTAAAAAACAAAACGGAAAGCTTGATTGCGTTTGAAGATATGAGTGTGATGAGTAGAGCCAGTAGTTTGGCTTATTACGAATTACTAGGTGATGCAGCCTGGATGAATACAGAGTTGCAGCAGTATGCAAACGTTACTACTGCACAAATTAACGAAGTTAGCAATCAGTTATTCCGAGCTGAAAATTCAAACACCCTTTATTACTACGCCACTAAATGAATCCCCTAAATCGTAAACAAGCGCCTCCGCTGGTAGACGCAGTTCATTATCAATTGGAGTTGAAGCCATGCGAACAGCATACATTAGATAATGGCGTTCCTGTTTATATGATTGATGCAGGTGCTGAAGAAGTTTTGCAATTGGAGTGGGTTTTTTGGGCAGGTAATTCTTATGAAGAACAAAATCTGATAGCGGCTACTACCAATTATTTATTAAAGAATGGAACGGCTACCAAATCTTCGTATCAAATTGATGAACAGGTAGATTATTTAGGAGCTTATCTTAATCGCAGTTGCTTCAATGAGCAAGCAACCCTCACTTTACATTGTCTTTCCAAGCATGTAGAGAAATTATTGCCATTGGTTCGCGAATTATTAACAGAAGCTGTTTTTCCAGAAGAGGAGTTGAGATTATATAAACAGAATATGAAGCAACGGCTCGCTGTGAATCTTCGTAAGTGTGATTTTGTAGCTGGCCGTTTGATTGATACCTATTTGTTTGGTGAAACACATCCCTATGGAAAATTTAGTTCAGCAGAAGCTTATGATGCATTAGAGCGAGATCAGCTCGTTTCTTTTTATGATCGGTATTACCGCAATGGTCAATTTGCTTTGTTTGTAGCAGGAAAAATTCCTTCAAACTTAATTGGTGTGTTGAATCAGCTATTTGGTGATCTTCCCAATAGTGCACAATTGCTACCCTCGCATCCCGCGAAACAAGCCGTACAAAAAAAATATCGAATTGAAAATGATGCAACAGGCATGCAGGGTGCTATTCGGATGGCTCGACCCTTCCCAAATCGGCATCATGAAGACTTTATTCCTGCCTTGGTACTTAATACGGTCTTTGGTGGATTTTTTGGATCCCGACTTATGAGTAATATTCGAGAGGATAAGGGGTATACCTATGGCATTCATAGTTACATCCTGAATTTACAACAAACATCTGCCTGGATGATTAGCACAGAAGCGGGTAAGGAAGTATGTGAGGCAACA
>DDPN01000127.1:0-5201 GCA_002342205.1 Chitinophagaceae bacterium UBA2467
CCATCTCCATAGGTTGTATCGCAAGCCAAAGGGTAACCTATTGATTGCATGTGAACTCTTATTTGGTGAGTTCTGCCGGTATGAAGTTGAAAAGTGACCCAACTATAAGGCGAAAGGGTTTCAATTACAGTGTATTCTGTCTGTGAAGGTTTACCATTTCGGTGCGTGATCATTTTTCCAGGTATGACTGGATGTTCTTTGATTGGACTATCAATTAATAGAGTGAGGGGTTCGGGTTTTCCTACCACCAATCCTCCATAGATTTTGATTGTACTTCGTTGCTCAAACTGCTGAGATAAGTGGCGGTGTGCGGATTCATTTTTTGCAAATAAAATGACCCCACTTGTATCTCTGTCTAAGCGGTGCACGGCAAATATGGTTCCGTATTTTTTTTGAAGAAGCTGCTTCAGGGAAACTTCTTTTCCTTCTCGGTCGGGTACTGAGAGTAAACCAGACGGTTTATTGATGGCTACCCAGTTTTCTGTTTCAGATAAGATTTGCCATTCAGGTTTCATGACTATTTTCCTTTACTGAAATGCTTCAGGGTCCGTACTTCTTTTTCATTGAGATATCTCCATTTGCCTCTGTCCACATTTTTTTTAGTCAACCCCGCAAATAAAACCCGGTCTAGATTTTTTACATCATATCCTACATGTTCAAATATTCTTCGTACAATTCGGTTGCGTCCACTATGTATTTCTACACCCACGTTTCTTTTATCACGAGGGTCGGTGTAGGCCAGTACATCTACTGGGGCCGGACCATCTTCCAATACAACGCCTTTTAAAATTGTTTCAAAGTCTGCCTTCTCTAGTGGTTTGTCTAGCGTCACCTGATAAACCTTCCTGATTTGGTTGCTAGGGTGGGTGAGTTGTTGTGCTAATTCACCATCATTGGTTAGCAATAGAACTCCGGTAGTATTTCTATCTAATCGACCCACTGGATAAATACGCTCTCGGGTCGCTTTACCAATTATATCAAGTACCGTTTTTCTTTTTTGCGGGTCATCTGTTGTGGTGATATAGTCCTTTGGCTTATTTAGTAAAATATAAATCAGTTCGCGCTGTCGAGTTATTTTTTTGCCATTGACTGTTACCACATCAGTCGGAAGTACTTTGTGACCTGGCTCGGTAATAACGACTCCATTCACTTTTACAATTCCTTTTTTTACAAGTTCGGCTGCCTCTCTACGAGCTGCAACTCCTCCGTAAGCAATGAATTTATTGAGCGGCATGATATCCTGCGTAACTGTTTGTCTGTTGACTGGTGTTACGGGTTTAGCTCCGGGGGTGGCTCCTTTTGCGGCGGCTCTTTTCTGATCAAAAAAAGCTTCGCGTTCTTTTTTTGCTTTTCTTTTTTCTTGTCGGAATTGTTCTTTGATGGCCGCATTTGATTTGCGGGTACCGAATTTGGCAAACGGGTTGCTGTTAGATTTTTTCATAGAGGTTGCTGTTTTACAACAGGAATTAGACAAAGATACAAGAATGGAAAGGGATTAAATAAAAAAGCCCTCTTGTGTATGAGGGCTTTAGAATATACTAGATGGACTCGGTAGAATCAATTTTGCGGGGCTTTGGAGGCGGTGGAGGGCCATCTTGATTATCAATTGGTCTCCTTCTGTTGGGCCCATCGTTTTGCATTTTATTTCTCAGGGGACCTTCTTCACGCATTTTTCGCATTCTCTCCTGCATAATCTTTTTGTATTTCTCCATTTGTTCTGGGCTTAGAATCTGTTTTAAGTTGTTAGATTGTTCTTCCATGAGTGCTCGTAGTTTCTGACGTTGCTCCATCATCTGTGATCCAGCTTCTTTTCTGAACTTTTTCATTGACTCCTGGAATTTTTCTTGCTGTGCCATAAGTTTAGAGGCTTGCTCATCGGAGAGAGATAAAACTTGTTTAAGGTGTTGCGCTTGTCTTTTTTGTGCACTGTCTTTGCGCGCACTTTGCTTTTCAAGCATTTCTTTGCGCTGTTTCTTTTGTTCAGGTGTGAGAACTTTTTCTAATGCTTTTTCGTGTTCCTTTTTTAATTGCTCTTTTTGTGCATCCGTTAAGTCTAACTCCCCCAGCATGGATTGCTTTTTATCTTGCGCATTTCTCCAATTGGGTGGGGGAGGACCTTTTCTTTGGGGTTGCTGCGCTGTTGCCACAATACTGATAAGCAATGCTGTTGTCAGAATAAATAGTTTATTCATGTTTGTAGATTGAGTTTAAGATATCAAATACCTAAATGGGACAACAAATGTGTTGTCGGGTTTAAAGGAATAGATCAAAAAAATGTTAAGCCTTGTTAGCCAATTGTCCGCAGGCTGCATCGATGTCTTTTCCGCGGCTACGTCTCAAACGTGCATTCACTCTGTTTTTGCTCAGATGTTCCATGAAAGCGGTAATTCGCTCTTGTGTCGGTTTTTCAAAACGCGCCTTGTCAATGGGGTTGTACTCGATTATATTAACCAGGTCGGCAGGAATCTGTCTATAGATTTTTATTAACTCATCAGCGTCTTTGAGGCTATCATTAAAATCTTTGAATAAGATATATTCAAGCGTGATCTCATTGCCGGTTTCTTGGTAAAATTCATTCAAGGCATCAATAAGCGTCTTGATATCATTGGAATCATTGATTGGCATGATCTCATTTCGCTTTTTATCATTGGCAGCATGTAAGGAAAGTGCTAATTTAAATCGAACACGATCTGCCCCTAACTGACGAATCGCTTTTGCAACTCCTGCCGTCGATACGGTAATGCGTCGGGGGCTCATGCCGAGGGCCTCTGGTGAACTGATAACTTCGGTTGCTCTTAATACTTGTTTATAATTGAGTAGGGGTTCGCCCATACCCATAAAAACAATATTGGTAATTTTTTTATCGAGCAATTGTAGTGCCTGTTGATTAAGTAATACTACTTGATCAACAATTTCATCAAATTGAAGATTACGTTTTCTTTCGAGGTAGCCCGTTGCGCAAAATTTGCAGGTGAGTGAGCAGCCTACTTGTGAAGAGACGCAAGCGGTAATTCGTTTATCAGTGGGAATTAATACGCCCTCAATGAAATGACCGTCCCATGTTCTGAAACGTAATTTAATGGTACCATCCTCAGAATATTGTTTAGTGTCAACTTGTAGCGCTGGTAAGGTAAAGGTTTCGCCCAGCTGCTGACGTAACTGTTTGCTCAAATTCGTCATATCCGCAAAACTCATGGCTTGTTTTTGCCAAAGCCATTCATAGACCTGTTTGGCTCTGAATTTTTTTTCTCCCAACTCTTCTATTACCTGCTCCAACTCGGGGTAACTCAATTCTCGGATATTACGGGGCGTCTTGCTCATTTCAGCAAAGATAACTCTGCTTCAGTCTATTAAATGATTTAACGGATATTTGTATAAATCAATTTCATGAAGCCAGTTTACGTCATTGATGCGGTGCGAACGCCCATTGGTAAATATGGTGGCGCATTAAGTCAAGTGCGCCCAGATGATTTATTAGCGGTTGTGTTGCGTGCCTTGTTGAAAAGAAATGAGCAGATCGATCCTGCGTTGATTGGTGATGTTATTGCAGGTGCAGCCAATCAGGCTGGAGAAGATAACAGAAATGTGGCGCGTATGGCCGCACTGCTTGCAGGACTTCCTGTTAGTGTTCCTGGAACTACTGTCAACAGATTATGTGCCTCCGGCTTACAGGCTATCATGGATGGTTCACGGCAAATTGCGTGTGGGGATGCTGATTTTATTTTGGCTGGTGGTGCAGAAAGTATGACTCGTGCTCCTTTTGTACAGGCAAAATCTGCAACTGCGTTTGATAGAACTGCCTCTCTTTTTGATACTACAATGGGTTGGCGCTTTGTCAATCCACAGCTGGCTCATCAATATCCTCCGTTTACGATGGGTGAAACGGCTGAAAACGTAGCAGCGCAATGGAAAATTACGCGTGAAGCACAAGATCAATTTGCACTGCGTTCACAACAAAAATATGCTACCGCAAAAGCTGCTAACAAGTGGGATGAGGAAATCGTAGCTGTTGAATTAAATCAAAAAGGATTGATCAGTTGGGTGGTGAGTGACGAGCATCCAAGAGAAACTTCCCTAGAAAAATTGGCAACATTATCACCTGCCTTTAAAAAAGGAGGAACGGTGACTGCAGGAAATTCATCTGGTATCAATGATGGGGCTTCTGCTCTTTTATTAGCCAGTGAGGACATGGTTAAAAAATATGAATTAAAACCTCTTGCAAGAATTGTCTCCATGGCTGTGGTAGGTGTGGATCCTGCCATTATGGGAATTGGTCCCGTGCCAGCTACACGGTTAGCCTTGCAGCGTGCAGGCTTACAAATCAAGGATATTGATTTGATCGAGTTGAACGAAGCCTTTGCTTCACAATCACTTGCTTGTATGCAAGAATTGGAACTTGATCCGAGTCGAGTGAATGTTAATGGCGGGGCCATTGCATTAGGACATCCGTTGGGATGTAGCGGTGCTCGTATATCTACTACCTTGCTTTATGAAATGGCTCGACAAAAATCAAAATACGGATTGGCTACCATGTGTGTCGGAGTAGGGCAGGGTGCAGCAATGATTTATGAGTCGCTATAGTGTATAGGCGATTAACTAAATAAAATCTCTTGTTGAAGTGCGTTCACAGGAACTGTTAATTGGTTACCTGTTGCCAGATTTTTTATAGTAGCTGTTTTTTCTTGCAATTCTTTCTCTCCAATGATAACGATATATTGGATTTTCTTTTTCTCTGCGTACTTAAACTGTTTATCAAATTTTACATTTTCAGGAAACAATTCACATGCAATGCCTTGTTGTCTTAGTAGTTGTAGTTGTTCAAAGGCGGATGCCGATTCTTGTGTGCCTAAATTGAAAAATAAAACACGTGTTCCCGATTGAAGTGCGGGAGGAAATAAATTCAACTCTTCCAGCACATCATAAATCCGGTCTACGCCAAATGAAATACCCACTCCAGGCACATTAGGTACCCCAAATAATCCGGTTAAATTATCGTAGCGTCCCCCGCCACCAATACTTCCTATGTTAACGCCAGCAGGTGCTTTCATTTCAAAAATGATGCCGGTGTAATAATTCAATCCTCTTGCAAGGGTTGGATCCAGTTGAACAGCTACGCCTTGCTTTTCCAAGGTTGTAATTACCGTATGGAGCTCTTTTAAGCCTTGGGTTGCTTCCGATTGTGTACCTACTAATTGCTCAAT
>DDPN01000127.1:5249-17837 GCA_002342205.1 Chitinophagaceae bacterium UBA2467
AGTCCCTTTGCTTGTAGCTCTTCTTGCACTTTTTCAATTCCAATCTTATCTAATTTATCAATGGCGACAGTGATTGGAGTGAGTTGTGTGGGTCCGCCACATTGCGCAGCAAGTGCTGCTAGGATACTTCTATGATTGATCCGAAGGGAATACCCTTTCAAGCCAAGTTTTGTCAGAATAGTATGTGTGATACAGCCTAATTCAATTTCATTGAGCAGCGACGCACTCCCTACTACATCTACATCGCACTGATAAAACTCACGATATCTTCCTTTTTGAGGACGATCCGCTCTCCACACTGGTTGAATCTGGTATCTTTTAAATGGAATTGGTAATTGTTGGTAATGCGTTGCTACATAGCGAGCAAAGGGAATAGTCAAGTCGTATCGTAAGGCTCTTTCTGTAATTAGCTTGCTACTTTTTCCTTGTAATACTCTTTTCCATTCTGTCTGTAGGGCTTCTTCTTTTTCGGGATTGTCTAATCCGTTATTAAGTATTTTGAAAATCAATTTATCTCCCTCGTCTCCGTATTTACCCATCAATGTCTCTAAATTCTCCATTGCGGGTGTCTCGAGTGGCTCAAATCCATAGGTCTCAAAAACAGTACGTGCTGTTTGTAAAATGAAATTACGTTTACGCACCACTTCGGCAGAAAAATCACGGGTACCTGATGGTAAGCTGGGTTTGGACATAGTTAATTTAGTTGGGTAGTAGAGCGGGGTCCATATTTTTCAATCAATGTATTGCACACTTCATCTAAAAGTGAATATACATCATGGTAGTCGGCCTCTTCTCCGTAATACGGATCGGGTACATCCAGATCTTTGCCTGGAAATTGTTCGTTTAACAAAAGGTCAACTTTGGTGTTATCAAAAGAGGTACCAGTGATTTTTTTAATATCTCTCAATACGTCATTTGCCAACGCATAAACCTTGTCGAATTGAGAAAGGTCGGTGGTAGTAAATCGTCTGGCTCGTTGCTCGCTGATATCTATCCCATTTAACTGTGCTACTTTTTGTGACAGGGGATGAGGTGGATCGCCGGTATGGTAATGATTGGTTCCAGCACTATCTACCTCCCAATTTAGGCCCGCCTTTGTGATCTTGTCACGAAGAATGCCTTCCGCCAAAGGGCTTCTGCAAATATTTCCCAAACAAACCATTAAAATTTTCATCTCTGCAAATATAGTCAGCGTGATTAACGATTTGGTCATTCGGTTCGAACCAAAATTTGGCTAATTTGCCAGCATGATGGAGGATTTTCAAAATGCTAGAAAAAAGGAACAATCTCGTTTTGCAGCTTGGCGGGATATTGGAATGGGTTTGCTGATCATTTTGGTTGGCGTTTTCTTTTTTGGTAGAGGTTGGGTTTCGCTGGATTTGAATAACAGATACCCGCCAGACGATCTGGATAAATGGTTTGGAGCTGTTTGTTTTTTATATGGGGGTTGGCGATTGGTTCGGGGATACAAGGCAAACCGGATTTCTTAAATAGTAGTGTATGAAGAAGTTTTTTTTGGGAGTTGGCATTATTTCTATTTTTTTCACGGGTTGTACTTCTTACGAGGAGCAACGCGATCGTTTGCCCGATACTCCTGAGCGTGGCTCAATTAAGATTAGTGTTGATGAAACATTCAAGCCGGTAATGGACGAACTGATCCAGGTTTATGAATCAAATCATCCTGCTACAAAAATCAATGTTGAATACAAAACGGAAGCCGATTGTTTGCGAGAAGTTTTGAATGATAGTGTTCGTTTAATTTTTGTTACCCGCCGGCTGTCTGTAGAAGAAAAGAAACTGCTAGCTGATTCGTTAAAAGTAAATGCGAGAAGTTTGGTTGTTGCCAGAGATGGAATATCAGTTATTGTACATCCAAACTCTCCGGATACAATATTTACCATGCAGGAAATTCAGGAAATTTTAACGGGTAAGTTTAAGAAAAAGTTAATCCCTGTTTTTGATGGTGTCAAAGCAACCAGCACGGTTCGTTTTATTGTAGATTCGGTATTGAAAGGAGATTCATTGACGCCGCTGGCCATGGCTGCGAGAAGTAGTAAGGGGGTAGTGGATTATGTAGCGACACATGAAAATGTAATTGGGTTTGTAGGAGTAGGTTGGGTGGGAAACCCCGAAGATTCTATGCAGCTCAGTTTTTTAAAGAAGATTAAAGTAGCTCATCTGGAGAGCACCGATAAAAAAGAAGCCTACGTGAAAGCCTATCAAGCCAATATCTATGCCAAGCGTTATCCGATGGTCCGAGACCTTGTTTATATTTTAAAAGAAAGACATCGCGGACTGGCTACTGGGTTTGCTCATTTTGTAAGTGGCGAGATTGGGCAATTAATTTTTAGGAGAGCTTACCTGGCTCCTGCCCAAAAAAGACTGGGCATCCGGCCTGTCCGTCTCAACGAGTAATTCCATTATATTTACACCCCTTTAATAAGAATCGATCATGAAGAACCGTGCTATTGTTTTGTTTTTTTGCTTCGTTGCTGGATTTAATGCCATTGCCCAATCCATTCAGGAGGGTAAAGCACATTTTTATGCGCAGCGTTATCAACTAGCCAATAATGTGTTTCAACAACTTTTGAAAACAAATCCTACGGATGCAGAGGCCTTGTATTGGGGTGGTCAGGCTGCACTTTCACTTGAGTTGGACTCTTCAAAAAAGCCTGCTGTTGTGAAAGCCTGGTTTGATAAGGCGGTTCAATTAAATAGTTCAGCTCCCTTATTAATGATTGGGGCAGGACAAGCAGATTTATTTGAGAATAAGATCAATGATGCACGCCAAAAGTTTGAGTCTGTCTTAACAATGACAAGAACTAAAAAAGGGGAGAGTGCCTCTATTTTAACTGTCATTCTTCAAGCAAATACCACTTCTCCTAACCATGATTTGCTTTATTTCATTGATAAAGCGAAACTGCAATTGGAAAATGAGAAGGCTGAAAAAACTGCTGAGTTATACCTTGCTGTTGGTGATGCCATTCGTAAGGCTAAGCCCGGCGAGGGTGGAGGAGAGGCATTTCGGAATTATCAGGAAGCCCTAAAATTGAATCCTACTTATGCATTAGCTAGTTACCGTTTAGCCAGACTTTTTGATTCTCAAAAAAACTGGGAATTGGTATTTCAGTATCTGAATGAGTGCGTTCAGAAGGACCCTTCTTTTACACCTGCTTACTACGAGTTATTTTACTATTACTTCTATCGCAGGGATTATCCAACTGCCGAGCAGCAACTTCAAAAATATATCTCGACGAAGGCTCCTGAGAAAGATATTCAGGATGAGTTTCTATACTCACAGCTTTGCTGGGCACGGGGCGATTTCAATTGTGCCATTTCAAAAGCAGAATCAGTATTAACTGCGCTTGGAGAAAACACCAAACCGCGTGTTTTCAGATTGTTGTCTGACGCCTATTATCAGGCTGGCGATACATTAAAAAAACAAGGCAATGAAGAAGGGGCGAAAGGAGCTTTTGCCAATGCGAAAAAGTACAGCGATCGTTTTTTCTCAAAAAGTGGCGATGAAAATGATGCCATAATCCTCTATGACTACCAATTAAGAGCGGATATCTTGGATAAAACGGGAGGAACACCTGAAGAGATTAGCGGAGCCTATCTACAGTCAACCCGCGTTGATACCCTTGCTAATTTGAAAGTAGATTTACTCAAAAAAGGGGCAGATCGCTTTAAAGCGCGCGGGGATAGTTTAAGCAGAGTGTTGGAAGGCGTGCTGCGTACAGAGGTTATTAAAGTAAAACCAACTCCTAGTCAGCGTGATTACTTTGATGCAGGGTTTGCCTTTTATCAGGGTAAAGATTATACCCATGCCGACAGCCTGTTTACGATTTATGTAAATAAATATCCCGAAGAGTCGTACGGGTATATGATGCTTTATAACATCCAGCGTGCTGTAGATACTTCTATGGAAAAGGGAACGGCTGTTCCTTGGGCCATTAAATACCTGGAAATTCTGGAAAAGGATACAGTTAAGAATAAAAAGACCATCATAGGGGTTGCCGGGTATCTGGCTGCCTACAGTGCCAATATTTTGAAGGATAAGGAGAAGGCTTTGCAATACCTCCGTCGGATGTTGTCTTTAGATCCTACCAATGCGGCCATTCAGCAAAATATCAGTGTTTTGGAAAAGGCACCTGCGAATAAGCCTGAACCTCCCAAAACAGAGGGGGCTCCCAATAACCAGGCACCCAAGCCATCCGGAGTTCCGGGGAATCAATAGTTGGGTGTAAAACATAAGGTTTTCTCCGGTGGTCACCCTAACTTTGCGCCCAATAAAAAAGGGCTATGTTTTATTTGCTGCAGGCTGGTTCTCAAACATCTAATGCTACCACCTATTTGCCCCTTGCTTTACAGATACTCATTGCTGTAGGTTTAGTAGTTTTTTTGCTTGTTCTCACACACTTGCTTGGACCTAGTAGAAAGACCTCGGATAAGTTGCAAAACTTTACCAGTGGAATTGAATCACATGGTGATGCTCGACAGCCAGTTGCAATCAAGTATTTTTTAACGGCCATTTTGTTTGTGCTTTTTGATGTGGAGGTGATTTTCTTTTATCCCTATGCTGTCAATATTCAGGGGTTGGGGTGGAATGGTTTCTGGGCTGTTGTTTTATTTGTTGGATTATTCCTTTGCGGTTTCATATATATCCTCAAGAAAGGTGCATTGAATTGGGAAGATTAAACGAAAAGTTTACAACCCTGTTCACACCTGCTTGTTATTTATAAAAGTGTTGACTATGAGTCGTCCGGTTTCTTATAATCTGGTTCAAAAGCCACTGGAAAAAGATATCAGTGTTGCGCCCTTGCCTGATGGACATCAGGGGGAAGGATTTTTTGCTACCTCATTGGATGCTGTGATCGGCCTAGCCCGAAAGAATTCCATTTGGCCTCTCCCTTTCGCCACTTCTTGTTGCGGAATTGAGTTTATGGCGACCATGGGTTCGCATTATGATTTGGCTCGTTTTGGATCAGAGCGTGTAGGTTTTTCTCCTCGTCAGTGTGACCTTTTAATGGTCATGGGGACCATTGCAAAAAAGATGGGTCCGGTTGTTCGCCAGGTGTATTTACAAATGGCGGAACCTCGTTGGGTAATTGCTGTGGGTGCTTGCGCTAGCAGCGGAGGCATATTTGACACTTACAGTGTATTGCAGGGGATTGACCAGGTTGTGCCTGTGGATGTATATGTTCCTGGATGCCCACCACGACCTGAAGCCATCATTGATGGGGTGTTGCGCATACAAGATTTAGTAGGAAAGGAAAGCTTACGAAGAAGAAATAGCGAACAGTATAAAGCATTATTAAACAGCTACGGCATTCAATAACCACACTGTATCACATGGCCCTGACTAATGAATATATCATTCAGCGATTAAAAGAAAAGTTTGGAGAAGATCTTTTCACCTTTCAGGAATCATATGGCCTATTGGAATTAGTGGCTCCTAAGGAAATGAACTTGAAAGTCTTGAACTTCCTGTATGATGATGCACAATTACAGTTTCGCTTTTTAACTGACTTGACCGGTGTTCATTATCCTAATCGTACCGGTGAAGAGTTAGCGGTGGTTTATCATTTACATAATCTACAATCAAATTGTCGTATTCGATTTAAAGTGCATACATCGGTTGATCAACCCGAAGTATTCACTGCTACCGGTTTATTCTCCGGTGCTAATTGGATGGAAAGAGAGACTTATGACTTTTTTGGAATTCAATTTGTGGGACATCCAAACTTGAAGCGCATTCTCAATGTAGATGAGATGGATTATTTCCCGCTTCGCAAAGAGTTTCCATTGGAGGATCAAACAAGAATAGATAAAGATGATGAAATGTTTGGGCGAGGATAATCGTTCAAAAAAAATAGCTTGAGGAGTTTGTCTTATGACTGAACAACATATCAAATTACCAGCCGGGTCTATAGAAAAGACCACCACCACGTTAAACCTGGGGCCAACGCATCCAGCTACGCACGGGGTAATGCAGAACATTTTGGAGTTGGATGGAGAAAGAATTGTTTCAGCAGATCAAACTATTGGCTATATCCATCGTGCATTTGAAAAAATTGCGGAACGCCGGCCACTTGCGCAAATCACCACGCTTACAGACCGATTGAATTATTGTTCGTCTCCTCTCAATAACATGGGTTGGCATATGACCTGTGAAAAATTATTGGGAGTTCAAACGCCAAAGCGCGTGGATTACTTGCGTGTGATAGTAATGGAGTTGGCACGGATTGCCGATCACCTGATTTGTAATTCTATCATGGGAGTTGACGCGGGTGCATATACTGGATTTTTATACGTGATGCAATTTCGTGAGCTCATCTATGAAATATATGAAGAGATCTGTGGCGCACGTTTGACCACGAATATGGGACGTATTGGCGGATTTGAAAGAGACTTTAGTCCATTAGCATTTGAAAAGCTCGAAAAGTTTCTGGCTGAATATCCCAAAGCGCTTAAAGAATTTGAAGACATGTTCCAGCGCAATCGCATTTTTATGGACCGCACAATGGGTGTAGGAGGAATTAGTGCGGAGCGCGCGCTGAATTATGGTTTTACGGGACCTAACTTACGTGCTGCCGGAGTAGATTACGATGTACGCGTACAGAATCCTTACTCGAGCTATCAAGATTTTGATTTCACCATCCCTGTTGGAACAACAGGAGATTGTTATGATCGCTGGTTGGTGCGTGAACAAGAAATGTGGCAGAGTTTGTCAATCATTCGCCAGGCCTATCAAAAAGTACAGTCTTTTAAGGGAGCAGAAGCCAGCGTTTATCACGCAGACACACCCGCTTATTATTTGCCTGCTAAAGAGGATGTGTATACAAAGATGGAAGCACTGATCTACCATTTTAAAATCATAATGGGAGAGACAGAGATTCCTGCAGGGGAAGTTTACCACTCCATTGAAGCAGGCAACGGTGAACTTGGTTTTTATTTGATTAGTGATGGTGGTCGTGCACCTTATCGATTGCATTTCCGTCGTCCTTGTTTCATTTATTATCAGGCCTACGAAGAATTGATCAAAGGATCCATGTTAAGCGATGCAATCATGACGATGAGTAGTCTTAATCTGATTGCTGGAGAAATGGATGCATAAAGTAGTAGAAAATGAATAGTCAATTTTCAGAAGCGCAGTTACAGGAGGTCAAAAGACTTACGAGTCGTTATCCGGAGGGACGTCAAAAAAGTGCCTTGATTCCTGTTTTGCATTTGGCGCAAAACACATTTGGTGGTTGGTTGAGTAAAGAGGTGATGGATTATGTTGCAGGTTTACTCTCCATCAAGCCAATTGAAGTATACGAGGTAGCCTCTTTTTACACTATGTTCAATTTGCAACCGGTTGGAAAGCATCTTTTAGAAGTATGTCAAACAGGTCCTTGTATGTTGAATGGGAGTGAATCCATCATTGACTATATCTATGAAAAATTGGGTATTCGTCCGGGTGAAACCACGGCTGATGGATTGTTTACATTGAAGACAGTAGAGTGTTTAGGGGCTTGTGGGTATGCGCCGATGTTGCAGTTAGGTGAGCATTACCGTGAACACTTGACAAAAGAGAAAATTGATGCATTGATCGAATCATGTAAATCGAATCGCGCCAACGCGTAAGGTTATGGGAAGAAAATTATTATTAGAAAAGGCACATGTAGAGAACATTCGTTCTTACGATGTATATCGAAAAGAAGGAGGTTATCGAAGTGTTGAAAAAGCATTGAAAACACTCTCGCCCGATCAGGTGACAGAAGAGGTCAAAAAAAGTGGATTAAGAGGAAGAGGGGGTGCTGGATTTCCAACAGGAATGAAATGGAGTTTCTTGGCAAAACCAGAAGGCGTTCCTCGTTACCTAGTGGTTAATGCTGATGAATCAGAGCCTGGCACATTTAAGGACCGATACTTGATGGAGTTCATTCCTCATTTGCTCATCGAAGGAATGATTGTGTCTTCTTATGCATTAGGGTCAAACAATTCTTATATCTACATACGTGGCGAATATGCCTGGATTACTCACATCTTAGAGCAAGCTATCGAAGAGGCCCGTCAAAATGGATGGTTGGGAAAAAATATCCTAGGAACAGGATTTGACTGTGACATATTTGTACAAAGAGGAGCCGGTGCCTATATCTGTGGAGAAGAAACCGCTTTATTAGAATCACTGGAAGGTAAAAGAGGTAATCCGCGTATTAAACCTCCATTCCCTGCTGTAAAAGGATTATGGGGTTGCCCAACGGTGGTGAACAATGTAGAGACAATTGCTGCGTTGGTCCCCATTATAAATGAGGGAGGAGAGGAGTATGCAAAAATTGGAATCGGAAAATCGACAGGTACCAAATTAATATCTGCTTGTGGTAATATCAACAAGCCTGGTGTGTATGAAATTGATATGACCATTTCTGTAGAAGAGTTTATTTACAGTGATGAGTATTGTGGAGGAATCCCCAAGGGTAGAAAATTAAAAGCCTGTATACCCGGTGGTTCATCAGTGCCCATTTTGCCCGCTAATTTGTTATTGAAAACAGCAAAGGGCGAAACGCGCATGATGACGTATGAAAGTTTGGCTGATGGTGGTTTTGCAACTGGATCAATGATGGGTTCTGGTGGTTTTATTGTGATGGACGATTCACAGTGTGTGGTAAGACATACCTATACATTGGCTCGTTTTTATCGTCATGAAAGTTGCGGACAATGTTCTCCTTGCCGTGAAGGAACCGGATGGATGGAGAAGATTCTTTGGAATATCGAAACTGGAAAAGGTAAGATGAGTGATATTGATCTTCTCTGGGATATCCAGCGTAAGATTGAGGGCAATACCATCTGTCCGCTTGGAGATGCAGCGGCTTGGCCTGTTGCAGCAGCCATTCGTCATTTCAGAGATGAATTTGAGTGGCATGTGACAAATCCCCAAGAAGCACAACAACGTAATTATGGATTAGCTCATTATGCAGATGCACTTGCTGTGCCTGTTGCCTAATGATTGACTAAAAGAAATTGAATATGGCAGACGAAATAAAAAAAGCACCCGCCGCAGTAAAAGTGACCATCGACAATATTACTGTCGAGGTTCCTGCTGGTACCACTATCCTAAATGCTGCTCGTCAAATTGGAGGAGATGTGACGCCTCCTGCTATGTGTTACTATAGTAAGCTGGAGGGAAGTGGTGGTAAGTGCAGAACTTGTTTGGTGGAAGTTGCAGCCGGCTCTGCCGCTGATCCGCGCCCAATGCCTAAGTTGGTAGCGAGTTGTCGCACCACTGTCATGGATGGAATGGTTGTAAAAAATATCACGAGTGATCGCGTACAGGACGCACGTGCGGGCGTAGTTGAATTTTTATTACTCAATCATCCGTTAGATTGTCCGGTTTGTGACCAGGCAGGTGAGTGTCATTTACAAGATCTCGGTTATGAACACGGCAAAGAGGGCACACGGTATGAATTTAATCGTCGCACTTTTGAGAAAGAAGATATTGGCCCCACTATTCAGTTGCACATGAATCGTTGTATTCTGTGTTATCGTTGTACGTATGTAGCTGATCAATTAACAGACAATCGAGTGCATGGTGTATTGGATAGAGGTGATCATGCGCAGATTTCTACTTACATCTCAAAAGCCATCGACAATAATTTTAGTGGCAACATGATTGACGTGTGTCCGGTTGGCGCACTGACCGATAAAACATTTCGATTCAAAAACAGGGTTTGGTTTACTAAGCCAGTTGATGCGCATCGCGATTGTCCGGATTGTTGCGGTAAGGTCACCTTATGGCAACGCGGTGATGAGGTTTTGCGCGTAACCGCTCGTAAAGATGAGTGGGGTGAAGTGAAAAGTTATGATGGCAAACCCGGATGGATCTGCAATACCTGTCGCTTTGAAAAGAAAAAAGCAAGTGATTGGACGATTGAAGGCCCTACTGTGATTAATAGGCATTCTGTTATTTCACAAGGTCACTATCTCAATAAGCAACAACCTAAAGAAACTATTCAAGAAGTGATGGGAGGACTAAAACCTCGTTTGTTGATGGATATTCATGAGGTAAGTGAGGTGAACAAGCTTGAGTTGAGTGAACTACCCGGTGCTGCGACTAGTCAACAATATAAAACCAACTCCAACGAGAGTTCAAATAAAACTGTATAATGGATTTTGCTGCTATTACTTTATGGTTTTTATTGGAGAAGGTAATCCTGATTGCAGCGATTATCGGTCTCTCTTTTTTTGTGGCCATGTATACAACGTTGGCCGAGCGCAAAGTTGCTGGATGGATGCAGGATCGAATGGGCCCCAACCGTGCTGGTCCTTTTGGAATTCTTCAACCTCTTGCAGACGGAGGCAAACTTTTTTTTAAAGAAGAAATCATTCCGGTTACTTCTAATCGGATTTTGTTTTTGTTAGGACCCGCGCTTGCAATGATTGTTGCATTAGTGACAAGTACAGTTATTCCATGGGGGGCACCTGTTGTGACTACAACCGGGACCATTGCGCTGCAGGTTACGGATGTAGACATGGGAATTTTGATTGTATTTAGTGTAGTGAGTGTAGGCGTATATGGAATTATGATTGGAGGGTGGGCTTCTAATAATAAGTTCTCTTTATTAGCTGCTATTCGTGGTGCTTCGCAGATGGTTTCTTATGAATTACCAATGAGTTTGGCATTGATTGCCATATTGTTTATGACCGGGTCACTCAAAATGAGTGAGATTGTATTGTATCAAATTAATCATGGGTGGAATATAGTCTATCAGCCTCTCGGATTTTTACTTTTCTTTATTTGTGCACTAGCTGAATGCAATCGTACTCCATTTGACTTACCAGAAGCAGAGAATGAGTTAAACTTTGGTTACCACCAAGAATACTCTTCCATGAAATTAGGATTCTACCTGTTTGCAGAATACATCAATATGTTTGTAAGCAGTGCAGTGATGGCTACATTGTTTTTGGGTGGCTATGATATTCCATTTGTGAATGAGGCTGCTTGGGGTCTTTCTCCTTGGGTTTATTCATTATTGAGTTTTGGGGTATTAATGGCCAAGGTGAGTTTTCTGCTATTTGTATTCATCTGGATTCGTTGGACCATTCCGCGATTCCGTTATGACCAGCTTATGAATCTTGGCTGGAAAAAAATGATTCCTCTTGCACTTTTCAATATGCTGTTAAGTGCTGCCATTTTATTATGGCTAAAATCATAATCTGAAAAGTGAGATTGACTATGCAACTAACACAACGCTCAAAATCAGTAGACCGCAGCCCAATGACTTTCTTGGAAAGTCTTTATTTGTGGAATATTATGAAAGGCATGGCGATCACCCTTCGTCATCTATTTAAAAAGAAGGCAACTATTCAGTATCCAGAAGAGAAGCGTCCATTCTCGCCGATATTTCGTGGATTGCATGTACTGAACAGAGATGCCGAAGGGCGAGAAAATTGTACAGCCTGCGGCTTGTGTGCCGTAGCTTGTCCGGCCGAAGCAATCACGATGGAAGCGGCAGAGCGTTTACCTGGTGAAGAAAATTTGTACAGAGAAGAGAAGTATGCCGCTAAGTATGAGATCAACATGTTACGTTGTATTTTTTGTGGATTATGTGAAGAAGCTTGTCCAAAGGATGCCATTTACTTATCACAAACTTTTGCGCCAGCCAATTATGGACGCAAAGGGTTTATATATGGGAAAAATGAATTGTTGATTCCACATCCCATTAATGAACGTGAAGCCTATTTGAAAGCATTGGGTGATCGAACTCCTTCTGCCCGAATTCAAAATCAACCAAACGCATGAGTATTTCCCATTTACTTTTTTGGATCTTATCTGTAACGGCCTTGTTTAGTGCCCTGATGGTTGTGACCAGTCGTAACCCTGTTTATAGTGTCATTTGGCTGATTGTAACATTTTTTGCAATCTCTGGTCATTACATTTTGTTGAATGCACAGTTTTTGGCAGTCGTTAATATTATTGTTTATGCAGGAGCCATCATGGTTCTTTTTCTTTTTGTGATCATGTTGATGAATCTCAACAAAGAAACGGAGCCTGCTCGTCACAAATGGTTACAGTTTGCTGGGGCGGTTAGTGGCGGCGCACTCTTATTAGTACTGGTATCAGCTTTGAAAAATACAGAGTTGAAATCACAGCAGTCCTTACTAGTGGAGGGACATATTGGTTTGATTAAAACGTTGGGACAAGAGTTATTCTCGACCTATGTTATTCCTTTTGAATTGAGTAGTATTCTGTTTTTAAGTGCGATGGTAGGCGCTGTATTAATTGGTAAAAAAGATTAATCTGATTGAAATGCCGATAAACTATTATCTCTTTTTGGCAATTGCCTTGTTCTCCATTGGAGTGGTTGGCGTATTAACTCGTCGAAATGCGATCATCATTTTCATGTGTATTGAATTGATGTTAAATGCTGTCAATCTATTACTGGTTGCTTTTTCAAAAATGCATTACCAGCAAGCCGCTGCTGCTGCGTTGCCAATTGCTAATCCGGGTGTGGATGGTCAGCTTTTTGTATTCTTTATCATGGTAGTGGCTGCTGCCGAGGTGAGCGTAGGCTTAGCTATCATAGTAATGCTTTACCGTAATAT